>NZ_JBWKYN010000006.1:0-67740 GCF_059423785.1 Arcicella sp. GW458-12-2-14-TSB2
ATCTATGATAGATATTCCTCTTTTTGCTTATGCTGATATTGATTATTTTTCTACTTGAGAATAGTTCAATTCAACTGGAGTATTACGGCCAAATATTTTAACCATAACATTTAATTTTTTCTTATCATCAAATATTTCTTCCACAGAACCTTCGAATCCTGAGAATGGTCCATCGATAACTTTGATAGTTTCGCCTTTAGAGAACGACGTTGGTGCTAATTCTTCAACAGCCACAGCCTCATCCATTTTACCTAAAATACGTTTTATTTCGCCAGCACGCAATGGGATAGGTGTTTTTGATGTCTTACCATCATTCCAGCTTAAAAAGCCAATAACACCCGGCATTGATGTAATTAAGTGGGCTACTTCACCATATTTAATATCTGCTTCAACAAAAATATATCCAGCAAACAAAGTTTTCTCACGCACGGTTTTTTTACCGTTACGCATTTCAAATATTTTCTCTGTTGGAATAATAATCTGTGGAATATAATCCTGAAGACTTTGTCTCGTAATTTCATTTTCGAGATAAGTCCTTATTTTCTTTTCTTGCCCTGAAACTGCCCTCAGAACGTACCAATTAGTCTCTGCCATTGTATGAGTATAAATTTCGGTTTGCCATGATAGATTTTGAATTGATGTAACATCCCAACAGATTTATCGCTAAATCCGCATTCCGAAACTTCAATTAAAATTATTGATAGAAATACTCTAATCCAGACTTGAAAAGAAAGTCAATCATACCAACCACCAATGCAAAAATTAAAGATGCCACTAATACAAGTGTTGAACTTGCCTGTAATTCTGAAAATTTAGGCCATGTTACATTTTCTGTAACTTCTGTCCAAGACTCTTTAACAAGTTGTTGTAATTTGTTCATGGTTTCTATTGTTCGTAATTAAGCTAATAATTTACACTATTTATAAAGCAAAAATGTGGTGCTTATAAACTTTTAAGTTCCAATATTTTAGGCTTTAAATTTAGTACATTATAAACAATGTAAGTAAAATTAAAATCTAAAACTTGGAACTTAAACTAAGCACGGGAACAAGGATTCGAACCCTGATCAAGGGTGTTGGAGACCCGCATTCTACCATTGAACTATTCCCGTGTAAATCGACTGCAAAGATAGTTGTTTATCCTAAACTTGCAAAAAAAATACTGACAAATTTATTCTAAAAAAAGAGAGCGTTACATATTTGCAACGCTCTCAATCTATTTTTAGCTAAAAATTAGTCTAAAATTTCAGTTACCTGACCAGCACCTACTGTACGTCCACCCTCACGGATAGCGAAACGAAGACCTTTGTCCATCGCTACTTTGTTCAATAAAGTTACTGAGATAGTTAAGTTATCACCAGGCATACACATTTCTACTCCTTCTGGCAACATGATTTCTCCTGTTACGTCAGTTGTACGGAAATAGAATTGTGGACGATATTTGTTAAAGAATGGAGTGTGACGACCACCTTCTTCTTTAGACAAGATATAAACCTCAGCTTTGAATTTAGTGTGAGGCTTCACAGAACCTGGCTTACAAATAACCATACCACGACGGATAGATTCTTTGTCGATACCACGTAACAATAAACCTACGTTATCACCAGCTTCACCACGGTCAAGGATTTTACGGAACATCTCAACACCAGTTACAACTGATTTCAAGCCTTCAGCACCCATACCTAAGATATCTACTGCTTCACCAGAGTTGATGATACCAGTTTCGATACGACCAGTAGCAACAGTACCACGACCTGTGATCGAGAATACGTCTTCAACTGGCATCAAGAAAGGCTTATCAACATCACGCTTAGGAAGTGGAATCCAGTTATCAACTGCATCCATTAATGCATCGATAGTAGCAACCCATTTCGGCTCACCGTTCAAACCACCTAATGCAGAACCTTGGATTACTGGAATGTTATCTCCATCAAATTCATAGAATGATAACAATTCACGGATTTCCATTTCTACTAATTCTAACAATTCTGGATCGTCAACCATATCCACTTTGTTCATGAATACAACCAATTGAGGTACACCTACTTGGCGAGACAACAAGATGTGTTCACGAGTTTGTGGCATTGGACCGTCAGTTGCAGCAACTACGATGATAGCACCATCCATTTGAGCAGCACCAGTTACCATGTTTTTCACGTAATCGGCGTGACCTGGACAGTCAACGTGTGCATAGTGACGGTTAGCTGTTGAATATTCTACGTGAGCAGTATTGATAGTGATACCACGCTCTTTTTCTTCAGGAGCCGAGTCAATTGATGAGAAATCTTTTTTCTCAGCAAGTCCTTTTTCTGACAATACTTTCGTGATTGCAGCAGTCAATGTAGTTTTACCGTGGTCAACGTGACCGATTGTACCAATGTTTACGTGGGGCTTACTACGGTCAAAATTCTCTTTTGCCATGATATTTAGTTCTTAATTAGTTTTATTTAAATAATTGTTTGATACTTTTTACATTTGAAAACTTGAGGATTTGAATATTTGAAAACATTTTAACTTATTCTGTAAAAACAACAAAATAACTTTCAAATCTTCAAATTAAAACAATCTTCAAATTGATTCGAGCCTTTGAGCAGGATTGAACTGCCGACCTCTTCCTTACCAAGGAAGTGCTCTACCACTGAGCTACAAAGGCATTTTCAGAAACCTAACCCTTAGAAATTATAAGAGGTTAATTGTTAATCGTTTTTAGCTAAACTAATAACTATTAACTAATTAACAACTAACCACTTACTATTGTTCCCTATGAGCGGGAGACGGGGCTCGAACCCGCCACCTATAGCTTGGAAGGCTATCGCTCTACCAAATGAGCTACTCCCGCTTACTCTTATAATAGTGAAGATGATTGAGTATTGAATTTTAAACGTTTATTTAAATATTCACTCATTCAAATCGTGGGGGCGGATGGATTCGAACCACCGAAGGAATACTCCAGCAGAGTTACAGTCTGCCCCATTTGGCCACTCTGGTACACCCCCATTTTCTCTACTTTTGAACTGCTTACGTTTAGCGTTCTGGTGAAAGAGTGTGCAAAGGTAAGTTTATTTTTTATTTTGTCAAACGTTAAATAAAAAAAATTTCACTTTTTTTTCGCAAAAAATTCTAATTCATTGATAATTCGACAGTTACAAAATTGGCATTTATTGAATATTTTTGATTTAAAATATCCAATAAATGCCAAGCTCAATTAATTATATTCCTTAACTTATAATCTTATTCCAAAACTTACGCCACTTATGCCTGGGCCTCTGCCATCTTGATACAATTTGTTTAAATCATAGTTTACAAACAAATCAGGGAAATTTTTCAATCCTAATTCAAAAGCCAAACCATAACGAAGATTATTCAAATAGAAGCTACTATGGTTCCATTTCTTAGCACCACTATCTTCTTCTTTCGTTTTTGTATAGCTGTCTATTCTATAACCTACGTATCCACCAGCAGCAATGTAAGTAACTACACTATTCTTTCTGAAAGCCACATAGGGCATTATCGGAATATTGATATTAGCCACTGTTAATTTATTTCTTGAAAGTGGAATTACATTACCTGCAGCATCTTTATAGTTGGCAAACTCTATATTGTTCGCTCCTTTCACTAAATAGTTATTGTTTTCGAACATATAGTTGTTCCAGGATACTTCAAGGCCATAGCTTATCTTCAAAGCTGCTTTTGTTCCCTTACTAATCATTCCGCTTCTTGTCCAACCAAAGCCAAAGTATCTTGAACCGAATGGGCTTAATTCAAAATCCTTAGTATTATATATTCCAGAGATACTTCCTGTGTTAGCAAAGCTATTAAAGCCAAAGTAAATATTGAATCCTGAGCGACTACTAAAACCTTGTTCTCTTCTATTAACTTTAGCTGTATCTTTCAACATCACTTTTACTTCGTCATCACCATCTTTCACCAGTACTCCGTTCCAGCTTACATGTACTTCTTCATTACCATCTTTTACGTGTACACCACCTAACCCTATTTTTACATTAGCACCGCTATTTCCATTGGATACGTTTCTATTAGATGATTGATTAACGCTAGTATTGCTATTTCTTGCAGTATCATCCGTTTTACCATTAATCGCCACATTGATACTCTTATTGTTTTGGACAATTACCAATACTGTATCTTTACTTAATTCGCTATTTACTACTCTACGGATTCCTTTCCATGTTTCATCGTCAAGGTTCATTCCATTCTTTTGAAATAACTCTTGTAAATCTTCTTTTAAAGACCTGTTCGGATTTTTACTGTTTAATAATGTTTGATTACGCTTATCGATATTTATTACGGTTGAATCCTTTTCGTTCGAGTTAGCCAAACTTTTAAAACTTGTTATTGAGATAACAAAAAATGATACGATTATTGAAAAAGTAATTTTGCTCATCACTCTCTTCATTTGGTACGTTTCCATGGCGATTTTATTTATTGTTTTAGGTTTTTTAGAGATTTCTTTACTCTTAATTCTTATCCCCGCATGCCCTGGTTTTGAATTAAATTAGTAGTTATTCTAAAAACTTGTTGTTTGTATTTAAGATGCAATTGCTTAAGTTCTGGTTGCATCAATTATTTTTTTATTTTTCTGTTTCTTCTCCTTTTGTCAGTGCATTCTCTATTTTAGCATCTGCTCTGGCCAATAGCTTTTGGGGCTTAAATCCAACTTCTTTCCAATCTACATTCTCACCATTTTTAGCTCTTTTCAACTGTTGCCAGATTCTATTAAACTTGCTAGGTTTTCTGTTAGCACTTTCGTCCAATGGCGTTGTTTCCGCTACAGCGTCTGTTGGTGTTTCTATCAGATTCAACACAATCGTTTCTTTCTCTGCCTCTTTATTCACTTTCGGCGTATTCTCTACTACTAAAACAATTGTGCTTGGTGCTATCTCAGGTTTTGGTATTTGTATTGGTGCTATATTTTTCACCAATATTGGTTCATCCTTAGTGCTAATTAAATTTTTCTCAGCACCTGTCTTACCTGTTTTAATTGCCTTTTCTGTGCTAATATCAGGCACTATCTTTGTTCTAGACTTTTCTGTAGCATTGCTTGCTATCGAAATATTATCATGAGCAATTGGCGAAGCTATATCTTTCGCAATTTCACCCGTTTTCTTTTCAGTTGAAATTGTTTTTGTTGGGTTAGAAGCCATCTTGATAGCATCCAAATCTTTCGGAGTATTCATCCAATAAATGCCCGAAGCCAGCAATAATGCTACCGAAGCAGCCGAGGCATACCGCCACCACAATGGTATCAGTTTGCTTTCTTGTTTATCTAGCTTTGCTTGTAGTTTTTCCCATGCAACACTACGTGGCTGACGCTCGTATTGCTGTAGTCGTTCGGCAAAAAACTTATCGATATTTTCTTGACTTTTCATATAATTTTCGATTAATCAAAATCGAGTTAAATCGTTTGAACTACTGCATTTTGTAAAATTACTCTTGCCCTTGATAGTTGCGATTTTGAAGTACTCTCTGTAATCCCCAATTGTTCCGCAATTTCTGCATGAGAATACCCCTCTATCGCATACAAATTAAATACTGTTTTATAGCCTGTCGGCAACTTCTCAATCAACTTTAGTAAATCTTTTGTTTCAAGGTCTGTTCTAAATTGTTCTGGTTCGGGTTCGTAAAGAATTTGATCATAACTTACTTCAAATTGGGCTTTTTTATTACTTCTCAGATACATCAATGATTCGTTCACCATTATCCGTCGAATCCATCCTTCAAAGCTTCCCTCCAATTTAAAACTATTAATTTTATCAAATACTTTCACGAAACCTTCAATCATTATTTCTTCCGCCTCAAACTCATCGTGTACATACCTAAAGCATATCCCCAACATTTTTGGGGAATACTTCTCGTACACTCTTCGTTGGGCCTTTGGGTCGCCTTTTTGACAAGCTTTCACTAATGCCTCTTCAGTTTGAAATAAAGTAATCAGTTTCACGATATAAGGTTCTGGTTTAGCTTTTTTATAAATCTGCGGTTCAGAGCAATTTGTTTACTTAATTACTTTCAAGATGAAATATACTAATGAAAGGTTGCACGATAAATATTGAATATTCAAATTTGTAAACAATAATTGATTTTCTTTACTAGATATTATTCATAAGTAGCTTATAGCCCATAATTTTCTTTATTTTTAATCTTTTTTCTATGAATTCTTCTGCTGCGATAGGCATTTTTGATAGCGGTATTGGTGGCTTAACGGTGGCTCATGCCGTAACCAAGTTACTCCCTAACGAAAATATCATTTACTTCGGCGACACTGCACATTTACCTTATGGCGATAAATCTGCGGCAGCCATTCAGGCTTATTCTATCAAAATTTGTAATGTCTTGTTGCAACAAAAATGCAAAATCATTTTAATTGCCTGCAATTCAGCCTCTGCCGCTGCTTACGAACTTGTAAAAGAATATGTTGGTAGCAAGGCTAAGGTAATGAATGTAATTGACCCTGTCGTTAATTATTTATCAGAAAACTATGCTGGAAAAACCATTGGCTTGATTGGCACTAAACAAACCGTGAATTCTAATATTTATCGAAAAAAAACTGATGCCCTTGAAAAAGATATTATACTAAAATCATTGGCTACGCCTTTGCTAGCTCCGATGATTGAAGAAGGTTTTTTTAACAATAATATTTCTGAAAGTATTATTCAGGAATATCTTAAAAATGAAGAATTAGCTGATATCGAAGCCTTAATTTTGGGTTGTACCCACTATCCTTTAATTAAAAAACAGATTGAACATTATTATAAAGATTCTGTAACTGTGTTGGATACTTCTGAAATCGTTGCTAAATCTGTTGAAGAGTTTTTATCTACCAACCATGCGTTGAATGGCTTAAATGCATACATCAAACATTTTTATGTTTCAGATTATACACAATCGTTTGAAACATCAACTAAAATATTTTTTGGTGAGCAAATCCGCTTAGAATATTATCCTCTTTGGGAATAAAAAATGGTTTCAGAATGTGTTCTGAAACCATTTTTTATTAACTAAAAGCTTTTCTTAATCGTTGTCTCAAAATAGTTTGAGGCGACATATTCTTCTTTGAACTCTTCCACCATAAATAACCCACTACTGCCACTAATAAATAGGGGGCTATAAGCAAGTATAAAATAGCAAAGTTTAAGTTTGATGCTATTTGGCTTCTACCATTTGAAACGGTACTTTCTACGGTCATTCTGCACATAGCACATTGTGCCAAACTCATTGATACCGAAACCAAAAATATAACTGAAGTTAAAACGAATTTTTTCATAAGTTTTTTCTGTAATAACAATTACTTGTAATACGGTGAAATCATTAAGTAAACTATCACACCAGTTACTGAAACATATAACCACATTGGAAAAGTAAACTTCACAATCTTTTTATGCAATTCAATCTGATTACTCAAGGCATAATACATCGCTCTAAGAACAAACCATACTACACTAATAGATAAACCAATATGCGAAAGTAAAAAGAAATAATATATAGGTCTAATAAATCCTTCGCCTCCAAAAGGTGTAGAAGGATTAGATATGTGATATAAAATATACAAAACCAAAAACAAAGAACCTTGTATAAACGACAAAGTCATCATTTTTCGATGCCATTTTATATTATTATTTTTAATAAAAATATAGCCAATAATTAATGTAACTGATGTAGTTGTATTAAGTACACCAATCAAATGTGGTAATATTTTTGTCCATTCACCTAAATTAATTTTTGTCCTTACTCCAATAAGCAGTGCAACTGCTACGGGAATAGCAATCGACAAAATATTCACAAGCTTCTCATTCTTTTCGTTTTTTTCTATCACTAAACTCATTGTATTATAGATTTTCTAATTCAGCTATTTGTTTCGTATATTTTTAATAGTACTCTCATTTCTAAAATTAGGCGATCTACATCTTTTTTATCAGTACCATCATAGAATCCTCTGATATGCCCTTCTTTATCTACTAATATTAACTTTTCAGAATGGATAAATGTTTCATCTGGACTTTTGATTGCTTTATCATATTCTGAAGCATCCGCTACTGGAATAAAATATCCTTTTACAGCCAACGGATATATTACTTTTTTTTCACCCGTCAAAAAGTGCCATTTACCCTTGATAGCATCATACTCTTGGGCATATTTTTTCAGCTTCTCTGGTTCATCGTGTTCGGGGTCAACCGAAATAGAAACAAAATTCACTTCATCATTCTGCGAAAATGTATCTTGTACTCTAGTAAGTTGGGTTGACATTTTAGGACAAATAGAAGTACATCTAGTAAAGAAAAAATCTGCAACATATATTTTCCCTTTTAGGCTTTCGCTTGAAAAAGCTGTTCCATTTTCATCTATCAATTGCCAAGTTGGTATCGTATGAAATACAGTATCCATTTCTGGCTGGTTCCAACGTGGATTCGGATTCTTCTTCAACATTACATTGCCTGTAGTAGAATCCGTCAGAGGAATCATATAGGGCAATTCATAATGGTTTTCCCCAAAACCCTTTAAATATAAAAAAATTAAAGCTGGAACAACTAACGCAGTGATTAGGATTCCAGCTTTTATAGACTTTTGCATGATTGTTTTCTTTA
Source organism: Arcicella sp. GW458-12-2-14-TSB2 (assembly GCF_059423785.1). NCBI lineage: Bacteria > Pseudomonadati > Bacteroidota > Cytophagia > Cytophagales > Flectobacillaceae > Arcicella > Arcicella sp. GW458-12-2-14-TSB2. Next base: position 8,603 of record NZ_JBWKYN010000006.1, read on the forward strand.
ATCATTCTCCATGTTTAGGGTTGAGTCAACCTAAAACATAAGTGGATAATCACTTTTTCAAGCAATTATCCACCATAATTTGTTATATCAATAAAGGTGACCACCTTCGTAAATCAACGCTGTTAATAACCAAACCACGAATACGGTAGGTATCAATATAGACCAAATAAGCGTTTTTACTTCGTGCTTTAAGTGCATAAATTCTCCAACAATGAAAAATGCTTTAACAATTGTCATTACAACGAAGATACCAACTCTAAAATGGTTAGCTGGTAAAGTAAATGCAATAACGAATTCTATCGCTGTAAGGATTAGAAGAATCCAGAACGTTCTCCAGATAGCTCCTGTTTGAGCTGGTGGAATTACTTTTTCATCTGCATGTGATGAATGATCATGTGATGCCATTATATTATTAGATTAACAGTTATCGAATTATACTAGATAGAAGAATGTAAATACAAACACCCAAACTAAATCTACAAAGTGCCAGTAAAGACCTACTTTTTCTACCATTTCGTAATGTCCACGACGTTCATATAAACCTGTTGCCGTATTAAAGAAAATCAAGATATTTAAAATAACACCTGAAAATACGTGTGTTCCGTGGAATCCAGTAATAAAGAAAAATAAATCTGCGAATGCAGGAGGGCCATAAGGGTTACGTGTTAGGTTAGCACCTTCAATAGGGTTACCTAAAGCATCTGTAGCTGCTTTAGCTAAGTCCGCAGGGCCATGGATAAAGTGAGTCCATTCCCAAGCTTGTGAACCTAAGAAAGTAAAACCTCCAAGGATTGTCCAAAGCATCCATTTTTCAACATCAGCACGGTCGCCACGGTGACCAGCTTCTACCGCTAATACCATTGTAACAGAACTGAAAATCAAAATAAATGTCATGATTCCCACAAATATCAATGGAGCTTCAACACCATGTAAGAATGGAACCGCTTCGAATACTTTGTCTGGGATTGGCCAGTGTGCAGTAGAAAAGAAGAACTTTTCATGCTCACCAGTGTATGCTGGCTGACTAAAGCGAATCATACCATAAGTTACCAATAGGGCTGAGAAAGTGAACGTATCTGAAAGTAAGAAAAACCACATCATTAGTTTTCCGTAACTAGCTTTCAAAGGTTCTGAACCACCCGACCATGTCAATTTTTCAGGAACGGCAGTAGCAGCGTGTAATGCAGACATCTTTTATAATTTGGGGTTTATTAATTATTTAAAAGTTCGCTAATTTAAACAGATTAACGATTAAAATACAAGAAAAAGAATAAATACAACCATAGGATATCCAAAAAGTGCCAATAAGTAGCACATAATTGGATTCTAGTAAGGTTTTTTGATTCAGCAGTAAACTTGAACGATGAAATCAAAGATACTAATAATACTATTAAGCCAGAAAATACGTGTAAGCCATGCAGGCCCACTAAAACATAAATCCATGAAGACGCTACATCGCTTCCAGCAAAATATAATTGATTCTTAATTAAATCAGAGAAACCAATTACTTGGGTTACTAAAAACGTCAACCCGAACACAAAAGTAATAGAAATTGCTGTTTTGAGTGTACTGAATTTATTTTTTTTTGCAGCACTGACTGCTAAAATCATCGAAATACTACTTACAAACAAAATAATTGTTGAATACCAAAAGATTTGAGGCAATTCGAACTCATGCCATCTTCCTTCTGCTTTTCTTACTAAATAACCTGATGTCCAACCTGCAAACATCATCGTTATGGAAACTATCGCTAACCAAAGCATAAATTTCTTTGGGTTCATCGAGAGCGTTTCTTCGGGCTCTCCTAGCTTTATATTGGCTAAATGTTCTTGTGTCATTATTTATTAAATGTCAATTCTAAATCAAAATTATACCTTGTCCATCAAAAAAGCTATCTGCACAATTGGCAAATATATAAATGAGCCAAACATCATCATCAAAGCGGCTTTATCCGTTGGTTTAGACATCAAATAGAATGTCTGAGATAAAAACAATACACCACACAATACGGCTACCATAGCAGAATTAATGCCCGTCATGTGCAAAAGATAAGGAACAAACCCACAAGGCACTAAAAAGATGGTGTACATCATCATTGTTAAGGCCGTTCTTAAGTCTTTGTGTCCGTTATTAGGCAACATCTTGAAGCCTGCTCTTTGATAGTCTTCATCAGCTACCCAAGCAATAGCCCAGAAGTGCGGAAACTGCCAAAAAAATTGAATAGCAAATAAAATACCTGGCTCTAAACCGAAATGATTAGTAGCAGCAACCCATCCAATCATCGGAGGAAAAGCTCCCGGAAAAGCGCCTACAAATACAGAGATTGGGCCCACTCTTTTCAAGGGAGTATACACAAATCCATATAATAGAAAACTTAGTAAGCCCAGTAAACCTGCTTTGTAATTAAATTCAATAAATAGGATATAGCATGAAATAATGAGCAAAATGATACAAAACACCGTAGCTTCATTTACCGACAGTCTTCCTGTAGGCAAAGGCCTATTTTGTGTCCTTTTCATGAGCTTATCTAGTTCCTTTTCTTTAATCTGGTTGACAATATTGGCAGAACCAGTAATAAAAAAACCACCCAAGCTAATCGCTATTACTTTTTGCCAATCAATATGGTCTACTGCCAAAGAATATCCAAAGGCTCCCGAAAAGGCTACTAAAGCAGATAATCTAAATTTTAATAACTCGTAATAAGCTTTTACTTTTAAAGCTATTCCTATTGGAATATTTTCTTCTTTTGAGATCATTTTACTAGCATGAATATCAAATATTCATTTTAATATAATTAATTCTTTACTACGCCTAGTTCAGTTCTTGCTTTGAAAACACGTTCTGAATTTGTTAACAAGTAAATGATAAATTGAATACCTAAAGACAATATCGCAAGCGTAAGGTGAATGGGCTGAATATATGCTGGTACACCAAAATAAGCCATAATAATACCCGATAGCACTTCAATAACAACGATAACTAACAATGTTATCATGAATTTGTAAATCAGTCCTTCTGCATTAATATTCTTCTTTAAATAAACAATTAAATACACATGCAACGCCAGAATAAGCAATGAATATGAGCGGTGAATCATAAAGGGTAAGCCCATTTGCTCAATCCATGTATTTCTATCATAACCAAACAAAGGATTAGCAATTACTTTATCTATTGCCTCTCGTACTTGTGTTCCTAATAATACCTGTGAGGTTGAAACGACCAACGTCAAAATCAATAGACGATTTAAGGTTGATTTGTTTTCAATTTTTTCAACTTTAATAACCTCAGACCATGCTCTGGCAATCGAATACAACAATACAAATACTACTAACACTGCTAATAACATGTGCAAAGTTACTACACCAGGCTTTAAAAATGAATCAACTACATATTTTCCTAATGCGCCGTTGGCTCCTATCAAAATAACTCCTAAAAATGATAAATAAACGATTACTCTATCTTTCTTGAAGTAATAATAAATTGATGCTATAAATGTGGCAAATACTACTAACCCTGTAAACGCTCCTACTAATCTATTAGCATATTCAATCCATGTTTTTGTTGCATTGAATTCTACTTCACCATGCAACTTTTCGGCATAAATCTCTTGGTAGTTAGGGGGTAATTGGCTTACGTCTGTTGGTGGTACTAACATGCCAAAACATTTTGGCCAATCAGGACAACCCATTCCCGAACCGGTACTTCTCACAATTCCACCTGCCAACACTAACAGATAAATAGTAATGATTGTTAATATCCCTAATTTTCTAAAAAGCATTATTAGAATATTTATGACATTGATAAAACAAATTCATTCAACATGATTATTGCATCGACTGAATGATTCTTCTAAAAAGAAAAATTGAGAATATATTAATTTAAGGCGACCTAAATTAACACATTCTCAATCTTAGAGGTTTTTTACATCTTAGTGACTGTAAGATGAATTTTGAATATCTAATAAATCTTCAATATCCTTTTCATGCGCAATTTCTTCATTTTCCTCTGGTAAGTTAGATTCAGGTGTTGCTGAATAAGGAACGTTCTGAGGAATGAAATCTACTGCTGAACCTGGCTTGCTATAGTCGTAAGCCCAACGATATACTGCTGGAATCTCACCTTCCCAGTTACCATGTCCTGGAACAACTGGAGTAGTCCACTCTAAAGTTGTTGAATTCCAAGGGTTCTGAGGAGCTGTTTTCCCTTTGAAGATAGAATATACAAAGTTGATTACAAATATCACTTGTGCTGTAAATGTTAAGATAGCAGCGATTGAGATAAACATGTTCATATCAACAAATGCTTCCATTCTACCATTACCTAATGCCGTAAATGAATAATAACGACGTGGGAAACCTGCTAAACCTACATAGTGCATTGGGAAGAATACGCAATAAACACCGATGAAAGTTGCCCAAAAGTGAGCATAACCCATGTTTTTGTTCATCATTTTTCCGAACATCTTAGGGAACCAGTGATAAACACCTGCCATTAATCCGAAGAACGATGCAGCACCCATTACTAAGTGGAAGTGAGCCACTACAAAATAAGTATCGTGTAAGTTAATATCTAAAGCAGCATTACCAAGAATGATACCTGTTAAACCTCCTGAGATAAACAATGATACTAGACCAATAGAGAACAACATCGCTGGCGTAAAGATGATATTACCTCTCCAAAGTGTTGTAATATAGTTAAATGCTTTTACTGCTGAAGGTACTGCAATAATCAATGTTAGGAACATAAATACGGACCCTAAGAATGGATTCATACCTGTTACGAACATGTGGTGAGCCCATACAATAAATGCAAGCATTGTAATACCCATCATTGAACCAATCATCGCACGGTAACCAAAGATTGGCTTACGAGAGTTAGTAGCAATAATTTCAGAAGTGATACCTAAAGCAGGAAGTAATACGATATATACTTCAGGGTGACCTAAGAACCAGAATAAGTGTTGGTATAAAATAGCCGAACCACCTACGTTTGGTAAAGCTTCACCACCGATATAGATTTCTGACAAGTAGAATGATGTACCAAAGCTACGGTCGAAAATCAATAATAACGCTGCTGATAATAATACAGGGAAAGATAAAAGACCTAAGATAGCTGTAAAGAAGAACGCCCAGATAGTCAAAGGTAATTTAGTAAATGACATTCCACGAGTACGAAGGTTAATAACAGTACAAATGTAGTTAATACCGCCCATTAACTGAGAAACGATAAAGAACGTCATACTTGTCAACCATAATGTCATCCCTAAACCAGAACCAGGCATTGCTTGTGGCAATGCACTTAGTGGTGGATAAATTACCCAACCGCCTGATGCAGGACCTGTTTCAGTAAACAATGAAGCAAACATGATAACAGATGCTAAGAAGAAGAACCAATATGATAACATATTGATAAAGCCCGAAGCCATATCTCTTGCTCCAATTTGAAGTGGAATCAAAAAGTTGGAGAATGTACCTGATAAACCTGCTGTTAATACAAAGAATACCATGATGGTTCCGTGCATTGTTACAAGTGCTAAGTAGAATTCTTTTTCTAATTTTCCATCTACAATCCACTGACCTAACACAGGCTTCAACCAAGTTAAATCCATATTAGGAAAGCCTAATTGCAAACGAAAGATGATTGACATAGCACCACCAAAGAAAGCCCAGATAATACCTGAAATTAAGTACTGCTTAGCAATCGTTTTGTGATCCTCTGAAAAAATATATTTTTGAACAAAGCCTAACTCGTGATGCTCATGTTCATGCTCGTGTGCATGAGCGTCTGTAGCGTTTAGTGTCGCAGTTGCCATAATTAATGAAAATTTATTCTTTTTGAATAAGTAGTTTAACGTAAAGATGCCGTTCCAGCTGTGGCTGTTTCTGTAGCTGTAGTACTGTCTGCTTCAGCAGCAGGAGCTTCAATGTATTTTTGAGCTTTTGCTTTGAATTTTTCAGGTACTTTAGCTAAATAATCTGGGTTTTGTGTTAAAAACGGCTTTTGTTGTTTACACCATGCAGCATAATCAGCTGGCTCATCTACAAAAACTGTAATTGACATCCCAAAGTGACCACTTCCACAAATTTCAGTACAGTTTAACTTATAGTTGAAATCAGGATTTCCTGTTTTATAACGCATCTCTTCTGTAGAAATCGTAGGTAAAAACCAGAATTTTGTAGGCATCCCAGGCACAGCATCCATTTTAACTCTTTGATAAGGTAAATACACTGAGTGTAATACATCTTGAGCTTTGATTTTCAATAATACTGGTACTCCTTTAGGAATGTGCATTTCATTGGCAGTAAAATCATCAAATGATTTCTCATCTGTAAAGTCAATCCCAATGCTATTTGTATTGTCGATTAATTTGTAATTATTATTTCCTAATTTATTATCGTCGTTACCTGCATATCTAACATACCATCCGAACTGGTGACCAGTCACTTCAATCACTACAGCATTATCTGGTGCTTGTGAAGTAATGTCTCTCCAAGTTCTCCAGCCTGTAAATACTAATACAGCCATTACGATAGCTGGAATTACAGTCCAAATAAGTTCAAGTTTATGGTTAACAGGATAGAAAGTAGCAATCTTTCCTTTTTCGTAACGATAGATAAATGGGAAGATAAACAAAAGTGCATTCGTAACAAAGAATGCGAAAGTAATTACTCCCATTGAAATCCAAAACATACTATCTGTTTTCACACCATGCTCTGATGCGGCAACTGGTAAAAAGTCTGGTCTTGCGTGGAAAAACGACCATGCAGCACCAATAGAACCTAAAACCAAGAATATAATGAACCCAATTGCATTTAGATTGTTAGCGCCATCAACTGGTACATCAGAGTCAATATCTTGTCCTTTGATACCTTTTGATAAAGCCATACTCTTGCTGACAATCATAATTGCCAAAATCAAGAATATTACTGACAAAAGTCCTATTAAATACGTCATGTTCGTAAACAAATTTTAATTATAAATTCTTAATAAAATGTTTATCAAAAATGTTTTCTGTGATAAAACATTTTTTTTTAAATCAAAAAAATTAAATATCGTGGTGAAGAGCTTCTTCCAAGAATGGGTGGTTTTTAGCAATCAAAGATGCTTTTGTTAATTCATTTGATACAATGTAAATGAATGCAGAAGCGAAGATTGTAACCATTCCAAATTCTACTAGTCCAAATCCACCGTGTGGGCCAAGTACTCCTGGCATAATCATTTGATAGAAATCTAAATAATGACCTACTAAGATGAAGCAACAACAGATTTTCAAGAAAATAGCTGTTCTTTTTGCATCACGCGTCATCATTATTAAGAATGGGAAAAGGAAGTTGAATACTACGTTCAAAATCTCTGTAGCTTTATAAAGCTTGTCGTGTCCTTCCCAACGTTCTAAGAAATAGATAGTTTCTTCAGGGAAGTTAGCATAGTAAATCAACAAGAATTGCTCGAACCAAACATAAGTCCAGAAGATAGAGAAAGCAAACATGAATTTACCCAAATCGTGTAAATGGTTAAAGTTCACATATTGCATATAACCTTTATCTTTCAATAACAATACTGTTAAAGTAATCGTAGCTAAGCCCGTAACGTGCCATGAAGAGAACATATACCAACCAAACATCGTCGAGAACCAGTGAGTGTCAATAGACATAACCCAGTCCCAAGCAGACATTGAACTTGAAATACCCATTACTACAATGAATCCAGTAGCAATTTTTACCATATCGTAAAAATTAGTAGTACCACCGTTTAAATCTTCATCAATAGATTTTTTACGCATCCAGTTCCAAAGAACTAACCAAAGCACAAAGAATACAACCATTCTTCCTAAGAAGAACCCAAAATTCAAATATCCTGATTTACCAGCGATAATTTTATCATAGTGTTCACTTGCAGGGTCAGTAATTCCATGGTGCATCCAGTGGAAAATAACGTCTCCTTTAAAAAGGAATGTTAAAATCAAGACTGGTCCTGTTACCATCAAAAAGCGTGGAAACGCCTCTGGTACTCTTTTTAATACTGATGACCAACCCGCTTTAGCAAGGTATTGAATTGAAACGAAGAACATACCGATTACAGCAATACCTGTAAAATATACTCCGTTCAACCAAAGGTTTGCCCAGATACGGTTAGTCCAATCGTAATCACCATGATGAGAAACTGCCCCACCAGAAAGGTGTTCTCCGTGTTCAGCACCGTGTTCAGTAGCATGTCCAAAAATAGCTTCAATTAGTTTTTGCCCCTGAGGTGATAACAAATAAATTCCAACTAGTAGAGCTACAACTCCAGCCACAAAAGCATAAATGATTCTATTGCGACCCTCCGCCGTGAACTCAAAAGTTTCTTCGACGTTAGCTGGGGAAAAATGTGAATGTTCCGCCATTATACTATAAAATTTGTAAGTTTGATTTTATACTTTTAAAGAGTTTACCCTGAAACTCCGAAATGATTTTTAGCAAATACTATTGCTTTTGTAATTCATGAACATACAATACAATTTTCCAACGGTCAGCAGAAGAAATCTGTGAACCATGAGCCCACATTCTACCTTTTCCATGAGTGATTGTATGATAAATATGTCCATCATTTACACCTTTCAAAGCATCAGATGAATATACAGGTACCCCTGCATACTTTTTACCTACAAGGCCATCTCCTTTTCCAGCTTCACCATGACAGTGCTGACAGAATCTTTCATATTGCTCTTTACCAGCTTCAATGTTTTTTTCTGTAGGGGCAAATGGGTTTGATAATAGAGCCTCAGAAGAAGCCATATCTCCAGATTTGATATTACGAGCAATCAAATCCATCTGAAGTAATTTAGCATTCACAGAATCGCTTTGTGCTTTACCAAAATTACTACGAGGTACAGTTCCTTTTACAGGCAAACGCATATTCATTCCATAAGGGTTGATATGGTTTGTATCTCCTTCAGACTGTGACATTGGCTCATATGCTACCGAATGATACATATTTGGAGCAAACTCAGTCCCTGGATCGTTATGTTTGTCTTTACAAGCAGTTAGTGATAATGCGATGACCCCACTTACTAAAAGACTTTTTGTTTTGTTAGTAAACATAATTTTAGAAATATTTTTTTCGTCAATCACTTAAAAATCATTTCAAGTGACATAAACTAAAATTGCTTAACGTTCACTTCGATTGCACCAGTTGCTTTCAAAATTGATTCGATTTCTGATTCTGACTTTTTATTATTTGCCATATTAACAGTCAAAATAAATCTATCATCTGTGCTTCTTAAATCGAAAGTTCTTGGTTTTTTACCTGGCCATAAGCTGTTTGATACCAAGAAAGTACCCACCATACCAAAGGCAGTAAACAATACAGTACCTTCAAATGAAACTGGAATCCAGTCTGGCAAAGCAAAGAAGTCTTTACCACCAATAATCATTGGCCAGTCGAAAACCATTGTATAGTTTATCAAAGAGAATATACATGTTAATCCTAAACAGCCGAACAAAAAGGCTGCTATTGGAATACGAGTACGAGGGTGACCAATTGCAACGTCTAGTCCGTGAATTGGAAATGGAGTATAAACTTCTTCAATCTTTACACCGCTTTGTTTTACTGTGGTTACAGCATGTAAGACCTCTTCGTCATCATCATATACTCCTACTAAATATCTTTCTGTTGAATCCATTGTTTGAATCGTTATTCTGTTATTGTGATTTGTACTTTAGTAAAATGATTAACTAATTACTAATGAACATTTTCTTTAGATTTTTCTCCGTCTGGTTTCTTCTTGAAAGGATAGTTAGTAGAAACACCTTTCATTACTGACTTAACCTCGAACATATTAATTACTGGCAAGAATTTCGCGAATAAGAAGAACAACGTAAAGAATAAACCGAATGAGAAAATATAATCACCAATATCATACATTGTTGGCGAGAACATAGCCCAAGAAGAAGGGATGTAGTCACGGTGTAATGAAGAAACGATAATTACAAAACGCTCAAACCACATACCGATATTCACAATCACAGATAAGATGAATGATACAAGAATACTTGTGCGTAATTTTTTGAACCAGAAAAGTTGTGGAGAAATTACGTTACAGCTCATCATCATCCAATATGCCCACCAGTAAGGCCCAGTAGCACGGTTAATAAAACAGTAGCTTTCGTATTCAACACCTGAATACCAAGCGATAAAGAACTCTGTTAAATAAGCAATACCTACAATAGAACCCGTTACTGTAATGATGATGTTCATCATTTCAATGTGTTCAATCGTAATATAGTCTTCTAATTTAAATACTACGCGAGTAATCAACAATAAAGACTGCACCATGGCAAAACCAGAGAAGATAGCACCCGCAACGAAGTATGGAGGGAAAATAGTAGTATGCCATCCTGGAATTACTGATGTTGCAAAGTCCATTGATACAATCGTGTGTACTGAAAGTACAAGTGGAGTAGAGATACCAGCTAAAATCAAAGAAACGTATTCATAACGTGCCCAAGTTTTTGCTGAACCATTCCAACCTAAACTAAACAAACCGTACCAGAATTTTGATGCTTTAGTTTGTGCTCTGTCACGGATAGTAGCCAAGTCAGGTACAAGCCCTAAATACCAGAATACTAAAGATACAGAAAGGTAAGTTGAGATAGCGAAAACGTCCCAAACTAATGGAGAGTTGAAGTTTACCCAAAGAGAACCAAATGTATTTGGTAGTGGTAATGCCCAGTGGAATAACCAAGGACGACCCATGTGAGCCAAGATAAATGATGCAGCACAAAGTACGGCAAAGATTGTCATTGCTTCCGCAGCACGGTTAATAGATGTTCTCCATTTTTGACGGAATAATAGTAATACAGCAGAAATCAACGTACCAGCGTGACCAATACCTACCCACCATACGAAGTTGGTAATATCCCATGCCCAGCCTACTGTTTTGTTTAAGCCCCAAACTCCGATTCCTTGCCACCATGTCCAGAATAGACAATAAGCACCGTAAGCAAAAACTACGAGAGATACTCCAAAAGCAATTTTCCATTCTTTTGTTGGAGCCCCTTCTACTTGCTTACAAATATCATTTGTAACGTCGTGATAAGATTTACCGCCTGAAACGAGGGTTTCTCTTATGGGTGATACTACGTGCGACATATTTTAATATTTGATAGTTTTAATTTCAATGATGGATCAAAAAAAATGATTGAAGAGTAAAATCTATTCGTAAAATTACTCTTCAATGTATCATTCTCTACAATATTATGCGTGTTCTTTGTGTTCAGCTTTAGCCTCTTCTTTTTTAACTACTTCCTCCTTGTTACGGATTTTCACTAAATAAGAAATACTTGGCTTAACATTAATTTCTTCGATTACACCAAATGCACGGCCTTTACGTTCTACTGCTAATAATTTAGAGATTTCTGATGTTTCATCATTCATATCTCCAAAAGTAATGGCATTTGTAGGACAAGACTGAGAACAAGCAGTTTGGATTTCTCCATCTTTTGGTCTTCTCTTTTCTTTCTTCGCTTCTAATTTACCAGCTTGGATACGTTGAACACACATTGAGCATTTTTCCATAACACCACGTGAACGAACTGTTACGTCTGGGTTAATCACCATACGACCTAAATCGTTGTTGAAGTGGAAATCATACTCGTCTGTTTGGTAGTAACGGAACCAGTTGAAACGACGAACTTTATATGGACAGTTGTTAGCACAGTAACGTGTACCAATACAACGGTTATAAGTCATTTGATTAAGCCCTTCTGTAGAGTGAGTAGTTGCCAATACTGGACAAACTGTTTCACAAGGAGCATTATTACAGTGTTGACATAACATTGGTTGGAATACAACTTCTGGATTTTCAGAAGCATGTTCTAATCCTTTTACATCTTCCACATCTGCATCAGAAGAATAATAACGGTCGATACGCATCCAGTGCATTTCACGACGGTTAATTACTTCTTCACGACCAACTACTGCAATGTTATTTTCAGCATTACATGAAACCACACAAGCAGAACAACCTGTACAAGTGTTCAAGTCAATGACCATCCCCCATGCGTGGTTATTATACTTATGGCCATTCCATAATGTAATGTCCATTGCTGTTTTCTTACCTTCAGCTGTTGAAATTTCTGGTTTGAAACGTCCAGCTTCAACATTCTTTTTATAAGCACCTAAAACTGTTTCTTGAACAACAGCTTCACGAGCCATTACAGTGTTGTGAGTCTGAGTACGAGCAATTTTAGCTGTTTTACCAGTAGGTTTTACTTGTACATCGCCTGTATTAAAGTAAGCAATGTTTCCGTTAACTACTGATGTCAATGGATAAGCATTAACACCAACACCATCAGCTGATTTACCAGCTTTAGTACGGCCATATCCAATCGCAATCGCTACAGTATCATTTGCCTGACCAGGCTGAACAATAAATGGCAACACAACTGATTTACCATTTACTAATACTTCCACTTCAAGCGTATCTAATTCTACTTCTTGTTCTAAAGCTAATTTTTTAGCAGTTGCTAAAGATACTGTTGCATAATTGCCCCAACATGCTTTAGATACTGGCTCAGGACATTCTTGAATCCAAGGGTTGTTTGCCTGTGAACCAGAACCCATGATTACTTTTTCGTAAACAGCCAATTCCATTTTATCAGAAGTAGCTTTGTAGTTCTTAGCTACTGAAGCAGCAGCTTCTGCAATATTTACAACTGGTGTTGCAGCCGATACAGGAGAACCTATTTCGTAAACGCCATCATGTAATACTTTAGACCAAGCCACTTTTCCACCTAACGTACCTAACCAGCTATTTTCAAGATAAGTAGCATAGTCTCCATTCAATCCAGCCCAAGTTAAGAAGCTTGATTGTGCCTGACGCGTCTTGAAAATTGTTGAGATAGTTGGTTGAGTGAATGAGAAGTAACCTTTTTTAGGTTCTGAATCATTCCAAGACTCTAAGTAGTGAGAGTCAGGAGTGTTATATTTACAAAGCGAACCTGTTTCGTCTGCTCTGTCGTTTGTTGAAATCGTTAATCCAATTTTTGGTAATGCTTCTGCCAATTCAGCACCACGTGGGTGGTTATATACTGGGTTAGCATTGTAGAAGATTACCGCAGCAATTTGACCAGCTTTAGCTTCAGAAATAAATGAATTCATTGCTGCATCAGAACCTGAACGGTAACTTACTGGTGAACCAGCATCAATCGTTACGCCATAAGAACCTAATAAGCTGTTAATAGCTACAACAATTGATTGAACAGCAGGGTCATTAGAACCTGATACTACCAATGAAGCACCTTTAGTGGCTACTAAATCAGCAGCAGCTTTATCTAAATGGTCAATTTTTACGGCTGAAGTAGCAATCGTTGCAGCACCCAATTTAGAAGCTACTGCATTATAAAGTGAAGCTACTACTAAACCTTCTTGCGATGGTTTGTATGTTGCACGATAGTCAGCGTTAGCACCAGTCATCGACATAATTGTTTCGAACTGATAATGACGAGACATTTCTTTGTTACCACCTTCAGCAGAGCTTACTCTACGAGTTTTAGCCCATTGCTCTGAAAACTCATCACCTGACAACCAAGTTCCTAAGAAATCAGCACCAATCGAAACGATTGTTTTTGCTTTACTGAAATCAAAACTTGGAGCAATACCACCATTAGCTTGTACTAAACCTGCCAATGAATTAGCATCGTAAGTAACTAATTGAGTAGTAGGATATTTTGCAATAAATTCAGCAATTACTTTTTTAGTAGTTGGAGATAAAATTGTATTCGATACAATTCTAATCTGGCCACCTTTAGCGGCTACTTTCGTAAGCTCAGCTATAATTTCTTTATCTGATACTTTCCAGTCTGCACTAGCACCTGCTATTAAAGCTCCTTTTAATTTCTCGTTATCATAAAGGCTCAAAACAGAAGCATGAATACGAGCAGAAATACCTTTTGTAAGAGATGACTGAGGGTTTACTTCAATTTTGATAGGACGACCTTCACGTGTTTTTACTAAAACAGAAGCATAGTCACCTCCATCAGTAAAAGTAGATGCATACCAGTTGGCAATAGTAGGTTCTACATCTTCAGGTTTGTTCAAATAAGGAATAGTTTTTTTCACTGGCGCTTCACAAGCTGCCAAAGTAACTGCTGATACTCCAAAACCAAGTACTTTTAAAAAGTCACGGCGGTTGGTATTTGTACCATCAATAATAGCTTTTCCTTTTTCATCTGTTGTAGGGGCATCTCCAAATTCACGATGAGCATATTTTACAAAATCTGCTTCATTAGTTAATTCCTCAATCCCTCTCCAATATCGTTTTGTATTATTTTCCATATATGTAATATGTATAACGAAATATCTTGATTATAAACTTAAAATGTCAGTAATGAAAAATCATTATGATTAATAATGACATTTAGAACACTCTAAACCTCCGATGTTCTGAACTTTCAAAGGCTCTTTGTTAGTTTTGTTATGTAATTCTACTAGCTTGTCGTAGTAAGCGTTGTCTTTCGTATTTACTTCTGTCTTTCTGTGACAGTCGATACACCAACCCATTGTCAATGATGAACGTTGTTCTACCACTTCCATTTTGTTGATTTCACCATGACAGCTCTTACATTCTAAACCACCAACGTTTGTGTGTTGAGAGTGGTTGAAGTATGCTAAATCTGGCAAATTGTGAACTCTAACCCATTGGATAGGCTCGTCGTTTTCTAAAGAACGATAGATTTTCTGAATTTCAGGAGATTCACGTTTGATAGTATTGTGGCAGTTCATACAAATGTTTGCAGAAGGAATGTTTGCGCCTTTTCCTTTATAAACACCTGTGTGACAGTAATTACAGTTGATTTCGTATTGACCAGCATGCAATTTGTGAGAGAATTGAATAGGTTGTTCTGGAGCATATCCTTGGTGGATACCTACGCCATAAGCAGTATCGATAGTTGCTTTACCAATCAAAAGAGTAATCAATAATGCAGCTCCTGTTTTGAATGCACTGTTACCTGCCAACTTTTTTCCGTTTTCAGCAATTTTCTGGAAAAAAGGTGCATTTTTAGCAGTATCAGATTCAGGATCAATTGTTGCTAATTTTGTAAGAGAAGAAACTACTGATAATAATGCTACTAAAACAAGAATCATTACACCTAACAATGCGATAAGGATGTATTCCATCATACCACCATTTGAAGAACCTTCCGCCGCTGGTGCGCCTGCTACTGGAGCTGCACCTGCTACTGGAGCAGCTGGAGCCGCTTGAGCATCAATGTAAGCAATAACACTTTTGATTTGAGCTTCAGAATAGTTTGGATAAGGAGTCATCTGAGCTTGATTGAACTTCTTATAAAGTTCGTTAGCATATTTATCGCCAGAAGCAATAACTGCCTGAGGGTTGTGTACCCATTTTACAATCCAGTCCAGAGGTCTTCTATCGCTAATTCCTTTCAAGCCCGGACCTACTAAGGTCTCATCGCTTGTATTGTGACAAGCAGCACAGTTGTTTTTGAAAATTTGTTCACCCTCGGCTACGTCTTGTGCGTTAACATTCACAGTTGCGGCGAAGAAGCCTAAAACTGCCGTTAGTGCAACAATTTTCAAGCGTTTCATGGTTATCATAATCGTTTTATAACAGAACATTTATATAAAAGTACAAGATTTAATTCAATTTCTTCAATTATCTAAACTCGACTACTCCTCTAGAAATAAGAGGAACAAAATTATTTTTTTCAGCAAAATTACTATTTAGACACTTTTGCGGGTCACAAAAGTACAATTGGATTATTTATGAACCAATTAATTTAATGTGCATTTTTTGCAAATTTCGTATCGCTAATACCAATTTAGAATCTTTCTAATCAAGGTATCATTTTCCCTCTTTTTCTTGATTGAAATTTACTTTGATTCGTTTGTACAATATCAAGACCGCTCTACGCTATAAATTAACCGCTCATAAAGGTACTAAAGAATTAAATTTTTGCAGTATGAAAACAATATTTAGATTGATTTTACATAACATAATATCAAGTAAATTTCCAATTATTAAAAATAAAAGACTGAACATTTGTTAAGTTTCCAGCAGAGGGAAAAAGATGTTAAGCGGGAGTAAAGTTATTAAATAATTTATTTAGTAGGAAGGCACTCTTTAAGATTTCTAACATAACGCCAATAGTCTCCTAAAACAGCTTAAACAATGTCAATCTGTTTATTAACAGTTATTAATATTGTTTAGAACGAAAGAGTCATAAACCAAAAAAGTCTTTCAACAGTTGTTGAAAGACTTTTTTGGTTTTCCCGGAGTTATCAGATGTAACTCTGAGGTCTCGAGCGGATTCGAACCGCTGTGGAAGCTTTTGCAGAGCTCTGCCTAGCCACTCGGCCACAAGACCATTTGATTGGAGTGCAAAATTAACAGAAAAATATTTAAAACAAAAGAGTATGTCATATTTATTCTTCAATCTTTTTATAAATAGGTGAGAATATGCTTAATTTCCTCAATAAAATCATGTTATATCAACAAGAAATTACTTGATATATTTCAAATAAAAAGCGTTCTGAAAATCCTAAGACTTCCAGAACGCTTTTTAAATTTATACTATCAAGAAATTGATTATTCAGCTGTATTAGCTTTTTTATCTAATTTCTTTTTTGCCTCTTCACGAGCTGAATCTTCCATTTGAGCTTTCAATGCTGAAAGAGCATCTAAATCACCTAGCGTAGATTTTTCAGTGTTATCAGCTAATTTCTGAACGTCTTTAGCTGTTTTCTTTTTCTCTTCTACTACCGCTTCTTCTTTCGCATCGTTGTAAACTCTTACGTGAGAAAGAACAATTTTACGGTCTTCTTTTTGGAATTCAATTACTTTGAAATCTAATTGCTCACCTACTTCAGCGATTGAACCATCTTCTTTAGTCAACTGCTTCAATGGAGCGAATCCTTCGATTCCGTAAGGTAACTCTAAAGTAGCTCCTTTATCATTCTTCGCAACGATTGTAGATTTGTGTACTGAACCTACTGTGAAGATTGATTCGAAAGTATCCCAAGGGTTTTCTTCCAATTGTTTGTGTCCTAAAGCAAGACGACGGTTTTCAGCGTCTAATTCAAGCACGATAACATCTAGTTTTTCGCCAACTTTAACGAATTCAGATGGGTGTTTGATTTTCTTAGTCCAAGACAAGTCAGATACGTGAACTAAACCATCAATACCTTCTTCTAACTCAAGGAATAAACCGAAGTTTGTTAAGTTACGAACAGTTCCAGTATGTTTAGAACCAATAGCATAACGAGCTAACAAATCTTGTTTAGTCCAAGGATCTTCAGTCAATTGTTTGATACCTAATGACATTTTGCGTTCAGCACGGTCAAGTGTTAACACAACTGCTTCGATATTATCACCAACTTTCAAGAAATCTTGTGGGTTACGCAAGTGCTGAGACCAAGACATTTCCGAAACGTGGATTAAGCCTTCAACTCCTTGAGTAATTTCTAAGAATGCACCGTAATCAGCAACATTTACAACTTTACCTTTTACTTTAGAACCAACTTCAGTAGTTTCTGCTAAAGCATCCCAAGGGTGAGCTTGTAATTGTTTCATACCCAATGAAATACGTTTTTTGTTTTCATCGAAGTCCAAAACAACCACTTGGATTTTTTGGTCAAGTTTAAGCATTTCTTGTGGGTGGTTGATACGACCCCATGAAATGTCTGTAATGTGAAGTAAACCATCTACACCACCTAAGTCGATGAACACACCGAAGTTAGTCATGTTTTTGATTACACCTTCAAGTACTTGTCCTTTTTCAAGGTTAGTCAAGATAGACTGGCGTTGTTGCTCAAGGTCTTTCTCGATTAATACTTTATGAGATACAACTACGTTATCGTTAGCGTGGTTGATTTTAACCACTTTCACTTCCATTTTCTTTCCAACAAAGATGTCGAAGTCACGGATTGGTTTCACATCAATTTGTGAACCTGGTAAGAATGCTTCTACACCATAGATATCCACGATCAAACCACCTTTAGTACGACGTTTCACGAAACCATCGATAACGATGTCTTGTTCAAGAGCATCTTCAATGTTTTTCCATGCTGTCATTACTTTAGCTAGTTTACGAGAAAGAATCAATTGACCTGATTTGTCTTCTTGGTTTTCTACATAAACATCTACTACATCACCTACTTTCAAATCAGGCATATCTCTGAATTCAGAGGTTGGTACAAGACCATCTGATTTGAAACCAATATTCAAGATAATTTCACGGTCAGTAATCCCTACGACTGTTCCTTTTACTACTTGTTTCTCAGTAACTAAATTTAAAGTTTCCTCGATTAGAGCCTCCATTTGAGCTCTTTGCTCAGCAGAATAACCTCCACCGATACCTTTTGTGCCGACTAAATCCCAGTCGAAATCTGCTAATTGGTTAGCCATGTGTTTGATTAAAAGCCCTTTATACATCATCGCCACGGGCAAAATGCGAAGAAATTAAGTTAAATCCCCTAAAAGTGTTACTTTACGGGGGTGCAAAGATAGAAAAAAATTGTAATGATTTGATAATGAGGAGGAAAAATATTTTTTTATACTTTAAAGTAATCCAAAAACTCAAATTTTGATTTCAAAATAGGAAATTATCATAAGTAAAGTAGACATCTATTTTATTTTCTGATTTACAACTATTTAGTAATTCTATAATTTCATATCTTGAATTCTTTCAGTTTTCTTTGCAAAATATTTTTACATAAAATTATTACCTACTCCATGAAACATTTCTACCCATCACTGATTACCCTATTACTTTGTATCAATTACACCTTATTTAGCCAACAAGTGTCCTCTAATTCTCCTATTTGTCTAGGCAATACCCTAGAACTCAAAGCAAGTGGTGGAAAAACGTTTGTCTGGAAAGGTCCAAATGGTTTTACTTCAAATTTACAGAACCCAATTATCGAAAAAACTATATTAGAGAACGGTGGTAATTATAGTGTTACTATTGATGGCACTACAACATTATCTGTTGATGTGAAAGTTGGGAAAACCTATTTTAACAAACAAGTAATATACAACTTTGTTAGCGGGACCAGTCTTGTACTTGGCACACAGCCTTCTGGTGCTAGTGATGTGGCATTTAGGTATTCTTGGATTGGCCCTGATAATTTTACTTCTCAAGAAGCCTTTCCGACCATTAACGGATTCGACAAAAGAGCTCAAGGTACATACACTGCTACAATGACTGATGGTTTTGGATGTACCTCGGAAACATCGACTATAGTAACCTTCAAAACACCAGACTGTCCCTATTCAACGAGATTGTACATAGAATCAGGAAATAATAGTAGTTATTATAGTTATATCAATGACTATGATACTTACTCTATAAAAATTTGTAAAGAAACACCTACTAATTTAAGGGTTGATACCACGTACTTGGGGAAATGTAAAGTACAATGGTATAAAAACAACCAATTGTTAATTGGAGAGAGTGGTGTAAAATTACAAATCACAGAAGATGATATTTACTATGCACAAATCACCAATACGACATGTGAATATCATAGTCCTAAATTAGAGGTAGTTAGTAAAACATCTGCCAATGTCTCTATTTCTTCAAGTTCCAATGAAAAAACAATCTCTATTTGTAAAAATCAAGGAGAAGCTTACTTGAGTGCTTCTACAGAATATTTATCACCTAATATTTATACTTATCAATGGTTAAAAAATGATAAATTTATAGACGGTGCAACCAGCTCAGGTTATTTAGCAAAAGAAGAGGGAGAATATAAAGTTATTGGAAAAACGGGCTTGTGTGTAGGGGTTTCTTCTCCTATTAAAATTATCAGTACAGATAACATATCCGCTAAACTATCATTTTGGGCGAATTCTTATAGTGACTCCTATGGAGTTACGTCGGATATGTCTGAAATAAGAGAAATGAAAGTTTGCTCAATTACTCCTATAAATTTCAACTTAATTGCTCAGTCCACTGGAAATCAAGAAATATATTTAAATGGAAAACTATATGGCTCTATAAGCGCCAATAGTAATGATAATGTGCGTATAGCTACCCAAAGTGGTACTTATAAATTAAAAGTAACACAAGGAAAATGTACTGCTGAAGACAGTCTAAAAATAACAATGGGTAAATCCTTCACTATCCCATTGTACCAAGTTGTTACACTTCCTTCTTATTATTATAGCCCAACAGTTAGTAATACTTATTATTACCCAGATTACAATTATTCAAGTTTTTTGTCAAATAATGGTTTCAAATGGTATAATGATGATAAATTGTACATACAACAATCAACGCTCACACCACTTATCTCTGGAAATTATCAGTTAAAATATACAGATAGCCAAACTGATTGTGTTGGAGAATCAAGAATTATTAAAATTGACAACCCTATCATAGCTCAAAAATTCACAATCAATAGTCCAAAAACGACAATTCTCTGTGAAGGTAGTTTACATACATTAACACCAAACATTTGCTATAACAATCAAATCGTTTGGAAAAAAGACGGAAAAAAAATACCTAACCTCCGTGGTGGTTGTGACATTACAGTGAATGAAGAAGGAAAGTACAGTTATGAATTCACTCAAGATTCTTACACTTATTATTCGGATACTATCGAAGTAAAAATTGAAAAACAGATTAATATCTCTATAAAAGATTCATGTTCTGCAAATAATACATTTACGTTAAACACAAATACCATTCTTGATGCAACATATCAGTGGTATCGAGATAAGCAACTAATAAAGGATGCTACATCCAATAGCCTCAATACAACTCAATATGGAAATTACTATTTACAGGTAATTAAAAATAATTGTGTTTATTCGTCTAAGGAATTTACACTAGGTATTTCCATTCCTGCTACACAAAATATTTGCAAGGGTGATTCTATTATTTTCTCAACTCAAGGGAACCTTAAAAATGTAGAATGGACTGGTCCAAATAATTTTAATGCTAAGATTCTAAATCCTAAAATACCAAAGTCGACAACAGCAATGTCTGGTCTTTATACGTTAAAAGGAGAAACCAGTAGTGGTTGTAATATTTCTACACAAAGTAGTGTGATAGTAAATGAGTTACCCACAATGAATCTACCAAAAACAATAATTGCTTGTGAAGGTTCAGACTTTGAGTTTCCTCGCCCAATATCAATTTTAACTGATAGTACCGAAACAGCCGATTATTTTACCATTACTTTTATAAATGGCACACAATCAAGTATGATATCAGGCACTTCAACTTCTATGCCTCAATTTAAAAACATTTCTTCCAAAAATGCGGGGACTTATAAAGTTGAAGGCTTTGCAGATAAGGGTGGATGTTCTGTAACAAGCACTACACAATTATCGGTAGTAAATTCCGCAGAATGCAGAAGTATTTCATTAGGTAATCTTAATCCAAGTTATTTAACAACTGGTGTATGTATAAATAGTGAAATTGAGATTCCATTTAACACAACAGGAGTTTTCCCTATTGGAACAAAATTTAAAGTAATTACTGTTGAAAATTATGTATTGGGTGAAGGTACTACAAGTCCAATCAAAATCAAAGTGCCACAGTCTTTTAGTAATTTTGAAATTAGGATTATTACAGAAGATAAGACCGTAAGTTCTATTTCATCCAGAATTAAACTAAAAATGAGCTTACCTGATGATAGTTATGTAAGCAGCACGCTATATTCTGGAGATTATAACACTCAGGATATTATTGCATGTGATAGTGCCCATATTTACATTTTCAATCATGTTTACTATTCTCAAAAATTCAAAAACTATCAATGGTTTAAAGACAAAATAAGAATAGAGAACTCTAATAAACCCGACTTACAAGCTAATCAAAGTGGGAGTTATACACTAAAATATGAAACATCCCTTGGGTGTACTTGGGAAACAAAACCAATTAAAGTAACGCTTGGACAATTACCCAAACCAATAATAAGTGGGAATAATCAATTTTTATGTGGACAAGAAACAATTGATATTAATGCCTATTTCTCTGATGGGAATATTATATGGAAAAGAGATGGAATATTACTTGCAAGTAAAAACAGTAGTACACTTACAACAAATCAAGAAGGGAAATATGTAGCCACCATTCAAAAAAACCAATGTTTAGCCATTTCGGATACCTTTGAAATTACAAAAAGTCCTATTAAAGATAAGTTAAAGGCAAAAGTTTCATATAGTTACTGGACGGTTGGATGCTCTAAATTCAAAGCTGATTTATACGCCTCAACAGATTATTCAAGTAAAAAACTAAAGTATCAATGGTTCAAAAATGGTATTGAAATTCCGAATGTAAATGACTCCTTTTTTAGTACAACTGAAAGCGGGAAATACTCGGTCAAAATAAGTAATGGTATATGTGAAGGTTTTTCAGAAGAAGTTATTATCAATAATCCTGTTATACAAAAAGCAAGCTATGCAAAATCGTATTATGGTGATATAGAAACAGATTACTGTGAAGGGTCAACTATAAGATTAAATATTAACAATTTTTTACCGACCTCAATATCAAATGAATTTACCAGTGACTCTTCTCAAACTAATTTCCCCCTTATTAAAAATACAATCTATTGGTATCGAGACGGTAAGCAAATCAACGAGATAGAATATCCATCAAAATCAGGTAGTGTCTATACGGAAAAGGGTGATGATTATATTTCTTTTTATTCTGAAAATGGTAAACGTATTAACTATGCTAATTTCTCAAGCAAAACCTCAGGAAAATATTATACAGTTATCAAAGCTCTTTACGAAAATGGAGAAGAATGTCAATCATCAACCGACACTGTTTACATTAAGTTTAGTAAGCGAGTACAACTAGTAAATGACTATGCTTATGATAAAAATTTGAAATATATACCTATTGTAAGTTGTCAAGATTCTGTAACGATTCTGGGGAATTCAACCTCAACTTCTATAAATAGTTATGATGGAGCTATGAACAGCCAAAGAGCCATTGGGTATACTTGGAAAAAAGATGGACAAATATTTAAGCCATCGAATAATCAAGAAACTACACAATCTATTACCACTAACCAAGAAGGTACTTATGTATTAGAAACCCAATACAAAGGTGGCTGTGTTTCTCTTTCACAACCTTATAAAGTCTCCTTAGGGAAACTGGTAGTGTCGATGGATAGGCAAACTTCTTATGACAATAACATTTGTGAGGGTAACAAAATCACTTTCTATGGCATGGCTTCAACTAGTGTTATTGACACGAATAAAATAGTGTACAAATGGCTCAAAGATGGCGTTAGTCTTAGCAATTTATCCTACATAACTACAAGTAAAGCTGGATCATACCAATTAAAAGTGAGTCAGGGCAAATGTGAAGGAATTTCTGAAACTGTCAAAGTGAATTTCGTTAAAATCCCAACCAGTATTACCCCAAAAGATTCTATTACTTTCTGCGATAACACTACCGTTAATCTGATTGCTAGTAACGAAAGTGACTTAAAATATCAATGGGAATTAAATAATGTCGGAATCAAAGACGCTAATACATCCACCTTAAAAACTAATAGCTCAGGGATTTACAGGGCTCTGCTCAGAAAAGGTGAATGTTGGGATTATTCAGAGAAAGTAAAAACAATTTCCCTACCTACTATTTTACCTAAAGCAACGCTATCGGGTAATCAAAACATTGATTATGACAAGGAAGCTAAAATAGCTGTCAATTTCAACTCTTATGCTCCGTGGACTTTTAAATTATCGGATGGACAAGCATTTACGGCTACTACCTCGCCTTTTGAAATCACCGTAAAACCGCAATTTACTACTACTTATACCATTAGCGAAGTGAAAAATCTTTGTGGAATTGGTACAACAGAAGGCTCTGCTAAAATAGAAGTGCTTGTTTTGGCTAACGATATTGAGAAAAATATCAATGTAGAGGTGTATCCTATTCCTACTGCCGAAATTTGTAACTGGAAAGTAAATACTGATAAACCAGAAAAAGTATATCTAACCCTTTATGATATAAGCGGTCAGATATTATTAGAACAAGTTTCTGATAAAAATACTCAAAGCCATTCTGGAGCAATTGACTTTTCTAAAATTAATACTGGTACTTATTTCTTAAAAATTGATGTTGGTAACAAAAACATTACTCGAAAAATCATTAAGTATTAATCTTATCCTTAACAATACAAAAGCCATCCAGAAATCTGGATGGCTTTTGTATTAATTAAAACTTCAAGTTAGCTGGTAAATATTTTTTTACTAACTCTTTGTAATATGGTTTCAAGGCTTCTGTATCTGGAGGTACAGGAAGTTTTGAATACAAATCATAAGGATTGAATTTCTTTACCCATTCAAACATTTCATGGTCATGTTCATCCATCAAATGCTCATAAGCGTTTTCACGGTGTTGTGAATAAAATGAGTGATAGCGAATCATGTACAAGGCTGGCTCTGGCAAATTATCTTTTACCATTTGGTATAGATATTCATCATGTCCCCACGACATATCGACATTTCTTAAACCGCAGTTTGGTGAATAAACACCATATTTAGTATTAAAACGTTCGTCGTGAGCATCTGGATTAGCCTCAAAATATTCTGAATAAACAATTTTGTCTGAATGTTTGCAACCAACTGGGAAAGTATCCCCTACTACTGCCCATTGTGGTTCACCAAATAGGCAAAGTACTTTACCCATATCGTGCAGTAAGCCCGTCAATACAAACCAATCTGGATGACCGTCTGCACGGATAGCCTCAGAGGTTTGTAATAAATGTTGCCATTGGTCTAATGAAGTATCAGGGTCAGAATCATCTACCAACGAGTTTAAGAAATCAAAGGCATCCCAAATAGGCATTTCTTTTTTATCGAATTTCAAGAACTCAGCCTGTTTTTGCTTGACAAAGTCATAAGTTTGGTACTTATGATTCAAACGATAGAACTCCCGAACGGTATCTCTCTCGGGGTTGTCGTAGTTACGATACTCTTCTTTTGTCTTTGTAAAGGTAGTATCTTCTTCGGGATAACGCTGTAAAACATCGTCTTCCCATACATCCAAGCTCGCTAAGGGAGCGATTTCTTTTTCTGAAAATTCCATGAGACCAAAACAGATTAAATTGTATAAATTAATGATATTGAATATTAGATAATTGTACTTAAAAATTGTATTATCAAAAGTATAAATTTTATTGCATACTTTTGATACAATAGGTTTTGATTTTACCAAAACACGGTATAAAGTGCTGCTAAAACGCCACAAATCAGCATTGAAATAACTACAAAAGAACTAGATACCTTAAACATACTCGTATCTACTTCAAACCCTTTTGTTTCCTTCTTCTTTCTGTCTTCTATCAACGAAATGGTTATCATCAAAATTACTAAAATCAGATATACCCATAATGTTCTATCTAGAAAAGGAATAGGGTCTGTATGCATCCAATCAGGTAATATTTTGAATAACAGCGAGAGCGGTAAAGTCAATACTGCGGCAATAATGGCTGCATTTGAAGTAGTCTTTTTCCAGAACAAGCCCAGCGAAAATAAAGCAAAAGCACCAGGGGTAATATAGTTTGAATATTCCTGAATAAACTGATATGCTTGTTCGAGGTGGCGAAGCTGTGGCGTAACAATCAAGGCTATCGCAAAGGAAACCCAAACGGCGTATCTACCTATTAAAACGGTTTGTCTTTCGGTCGCATTTTTATTTAGTATCTTTTTATAAATATCTAAACTAAAAATCGTAGCGATACTATTACACTTGCTAGCCAAAGATGCTACAATGGCAGCCGTAAGGGCTGCGAAAGCCAAGCCTTTTAAACCTTGTGGCAATAAGTTCATCAATGACGGGTAGGCATGGTCGGGCTTTACGACACCGTGTAAATCTACCATTTCCTGTTGTAAAGAACCATTATTGTATAATACGTAGGCTGCTATTCCCGGAATAACGCAAATTAATGGAATCAATAACTTTAAGAAAGCCGCAAAGATAATTCCACTTCTTGCCGTTTTTAAGTCTGCCCCCAAGGCTCTTTGAACAATGTATTGATTACATCCCCAATAATTAAGGTTGTTAATCCACATCCCTCCTATCAGAATAGACAATCCGGGTAATTCGTAATAATGCTTGTCACCTTTTGAAAAAATCATGTGAAAATGATCATCAGCTTTTGTTTTTAGCAAAGACAATCCATCAAAAACACCTTCTCCGCCAAACTTATCCGAGACCATATTGAGTGCTAAATACGTCGTGGCTAATCCTCCCAAAATCAATACTACTACTTGGATTACGTCTGTATAGCCAATCACCTTCATCCCTCCCAACGTAATGAGAATAGCAAAAATAGATAAAGCACCCATGCAGTATTCAAATCTTACTCCTGTAATGGTTTCTAAAGCCAATGAGCCTAAGTATAATATAGAAGTAAGGTTAATAAACACATACAGCAAAAGCCAAAACACTGCCATGATTGTCGCTACGGTATCATTATATCGTAAAGACAATAATTGAGGCATGGTGTAAATCTTATTCTTTAGATAGATTGGTATAAAAAACACTGCTACAATGATGAGCGTAGCGGCTGACATCCATTCATACGAAGAAATAGCCAAGCCAATAGCAAAGCCCGAACCCGACATACCGATAAAATGCTCTGCCGAAATATTAGAGGCAATCAATGATGCTCCGATAGCCCACCAAGTGAGCGACCCTTCGGCTAAGAAAAACCCTTGGGTAGTGGTGTTTTTAGTTTTGTCTCGTTGAAATACCCAATAGCCATACGAAGCAACAAGGATTAAATAAAGTAAAAATACGACGTAGTCGAGCTGTTGAAGGCTATTCATATTAAATGGATAAAATCTAATAAATTCTAAGATATATCTAAAAGTATATATTGTTATTTTTTACTCATTTTACTGAATATTTATATAAATCGGTTTGTATCCTGAATAGGATTCCCTCATAAATACTTTCTAATTGAATAAGTCGTTTACTAGCATATTAACATTGCTCCATGATGCTTTATAAAAACGCTTCCATATTTTTTCTAGCTTTTGTAGTTGGCTTATGCTCAAAAAGTGTTGCTCAAACGCCGTCTTTGAGTCAACTGTTTTACCCAAATATTACTTTACGCGCAGAGTTCATGCCTGAAACTTCTTTGTCTAACGGACAAAGGTTTGGGTTTAATAGAACAACAGCAGTAGGAGTTATGCCATTGAGTACAGAAATTCAGGCAGGAATTGGTTTTGGGAAAAAAGCAGATATTCAAGCAAAGCATTCTTTGTTAATTGCGAACCTTGCACAAATAAATACAACGATTGACGGCAAAGACCAGCCCGATGGTGGTTACAAAACTTTAGGGGTAACTTATGTACAATTGAAAGCTAGTTTACGTGAAAAACTGTGGGTATATGCTGTTGGTGGAGGTATCACACAAACGAATGAAACTTTCTTGAATCCGCAACCTTATTTTTATGGTGGTGCTGCCCGACTACGGATTTTGGGTTTACGAACTCAGATACTTTATGGAACTGCCATTATCTATAATCAAAAGTTTAGAATTATTCCTGTATTTGGTTTTACAAAAGCACTAGGCGATGACTGGAAGGTTTCGGGTATATTACCCTTCAGAGCCAGCCTTGGATATAAAGCAAAACCTTGGCTCCATCTGGATTTCAATAGCGTGTATGATGGCTACAGTGCTGGTTATCAAGAATATGCTGTTCCCGAAAAGATGATTCGTCGCCAAAACTATCAACAGGTTAGGTTTACATTATCGGCCAATGCCCATGTATTAAATGTTTTCAACGTTGGAGTGGAGGGCGGATTAACTGCTTTCCGAAAAGTAAAGACGTTTAATTCAGCCAACGAAAATTTAAGCACTTCTAGTTTGCCTGTAGCCCCTTATCTTGGCTTAAGTATAAGATATATTACCAGTAAATCTAAGGTTTCATCAAAATTTTTGAAAAGTACTGGCATAGATTTTTAATACTATTCTGTAACATTCTGATAGACAATACTATCAATTAATCCTAACAAATAAATACTTTATAGTATTTAAATTGCGATTTAAAGGGCTGAATAATATTTCTAAAAATTCAATAATATTTCTTAGTTATTGAGCTAAAACCTTTCTAAATTTGAAAAAGATAGCTCGGCACTCATATCGGCTTGAAGCTTCTAGTGAATTGTATTTTGTACCTGCCTAATAGCCCACTAAAATTTTATCTGATTAATTTTACACATTAAGCGTTCGTCTTGCAAAAAGGAGTGCTTATCAAAAACAGCAGATTTTTTTCCTGAAAATATAACTTCCTAACTACTTTTGATGTTGCGGTAAGTAGAGATTAGCAGAATTAAAGCTTAAAGCTTTGGGTTAATAAGTGTGAAAGACACTAAGTACCTGACGTCCAATAATTTTAAATATTACAATAGAAAAACAAAGATTTTTATATAAAAGAATTGTTCAGATACTGAATTGCTGAACAGAAAATTCCCTTAAAAACCATGACAAACATTACGCAAATAGAGCCCCTTTTAGTTGAAGATCCAAACCGCTTTGTGTTGTTTCCTATTAAGCAAAATGATATTTGGCAATTCTATAAAAAAGCGGAAGCTTCTTTTTGGACTGCCGAGGAAATAGACCTTCAACAAGATTTAGCAGACTGGGAACATCGTTTAAATGATGGAGAAAGACACTTCATATCACACGTATTGGCATTTTTTGCTGCTTCAGACGGTATCGTAAACGAAAATCTTGCAGTAAACTTCCTTTCTGAAGTACAATACGCAGAGGCTAAATGTTTCTATGGATTTCAGATTATGATGGAAAATATTCACTCTGAAACGTACTCATTGTTGATTGATACATATATTAAAAATCCTGCAGAGAAAGATAAAATGTTGCGTGCTGTCGATACAATTCCATGCGTTAAGAAAAAAGCAGACTGGGCATTGCGTTGGATTAACGATGGCAACTTTGCTGAGCGTTTAATTGCTTTTGCTGCGGTAGAAGGTATTTTCTTCTCGGGTTCTTTCTGTTCAATTTTCTGGTTGAAAAAACGCGGTTTAATGCCTGGCTTATCGTTCTCGAACGAATTGATTTCAAGAGACGAAGGTCTTCACTGCGACTTTGCTTGTTTACTTTATACCGAACATATCAAAAATCAATTAGAGCCAGATTCAGTATATAAAATCATCATGGATGCGGTTGCTATTGAAAAAGAATTTGTGACGGATGCTTTACCTGTTTCATTAATCGGAATGAACGCTGAATTGATGTGTCAATACATCGAATTCGTAGCCGACCGTTTATTATTGGCTTTGGGCTTACAAAAACAATATAATGCAACCAATCCATTTGACTTTATGGAGATGATTTCATTGCAAGGAAAAACTAACTTCTTTGAAAAACGAGTGGCAGAATACCAAAAATCAGGCGTCATGTCTGAGAAAGAATCAATGTCATTCTCTTTGGATGAGGACTTTTAGTCAATTATAGCTAGCATTAACGACAAAGCCCTCAGACATTCATTGTTTTGAGGGCTTTTTGTTTGTTACTCATGGCATGACTTAATAGTACTTTAGAAGAATATGACCAATTTCAGGAAGCTTGTCATTGATTCTCTTTAATATCTCCTTCCGTTCAATTGAGTCCTTTCCTTCAAAATCCGTATCTTTGCAACAAATTTCCGTCAGGGTAGAAAGGCTGACTCTCAATTCTTATAAAATGATTTCAAAAACATACGCTCCACAAGACATTGAAGCCAAATGGTACAAGTATTGGCTCGATAATAAATTCTTTGCTTCAAAACCAAATCCAGACAAAGAACCTTATTCTATTGTAATTCCACCGCCAAACGTAACAGGTGTACTCCACATGGGGCACATGCTGAACAATACTATTCAAGACGTATTGATTCGTAAGGCAAGAATGGAAGGCAAGGAAGCTTGTTGGGTGCCAGGTACAGACCATGCGTCTATCGCAACGGAGGCAAAAGTAGTGGCGATGTTGAAAGAAAGAGGTATCGAGAAAAAAGATTTAACGCGTGATGAATTCTTGGCTTATGCCATGGAATGGAAAGATAAGTACGGCGGAATTATTTTGGAACAATTGAAAAAGCTAGGTGCTTCTTGCGATTGGGATAGAACTCGTTTTACGATGGAGCCATCATTGTATCAAGCTGTAATTGATACTTTCGTGCGTCTGTATGAAAAAGGGAAAATTTACCGTGGCGTAAGAATGGTAAACTGGGATCCACAAGGGAAAACTGCGTTATCTGACGAAGAGGTAATTGACAAAGATATTCAAGCAAAATTATATTACATTACTTATAATGTTGTTGGAGAAGAAGGAAGCTTAACGATTGCAACTTCTCGCCCTGAAACTATCATGGCGGATTCGGCTGTTTGTATTAACCCGAACGACGAGCGCTATACTCATCTTCATGGCAAAACAGTAACGATTCCATTATTAGGTCGTGCTATTCCTGTCATTTTAGATGAATACGTAACAATGGATTTTGGAACGGGTTGTTTAAAAGTAACGCCTGCTCATGATTTAAATGACTACGAATTAGGCTTAAAACATAAATTACCAGTAATCGACATCTTGGATGATGCAGGTTTCTTGAATGAAAAAGCTGTATTATTTGTAGGTCAAGACCGTTTTGCAGCGCGTAGAAATATTGTTAAAGAGTTAGAAGAAGCGGGACATTTAGTAAAAGTAGAAGAATACAAATCTATCGTTAAAACTTCTGAGCGTACTGGAGCTGTTATTGAGCCTAAGTTGTCGCTACAGTGGTTTTTAGAGATGAAGGAGGTTTCTCAACCAGCGTTAGAAAATGTGATGAATGATAACATCAAATTGTATCCACCGAAATTCAAGAATATGTATTCGTCTTGGATGGAAAATGTGAGAGATTGGTGTATTTCAAGACAACTTTGGTGGGGGCAACAGATTCCTGCTTATTACTTGCAAGACGGCACTGTTATCGTGGCAAAAAGTAAGCGTGAAGCTTTGCGTAAAGCACAACACGAATTACAATTATTTGCTTTGACTGAAGAAGATTTGACACAAGACCCAGACGTTTTGGATACTTGGTTCTCATCTTGGTTATGGCCAATTTCTGTATTTGATGGCATCGAAAATCCTGACAACGAGGATATTAAATATTATTATCCAACCAACGATTTAGTAACAGCACCAGAAATTTTATTCTTCTGGGTAGCTCGTATGATTATTGCTGGATACGAATGGAGAGGCGAATTGCCTTTCAGAAATGTGTATTTAACAGGTATCGTTCGGGATAAATTAGGTCGTAAAATGTCTAAATCACTTGGTAATTCACCAGACCCATTAGACTTGATTGCTCAATACGGAGCTGATGGCGTTCGTACAGGGATGCTTTTTAGTTCTCCTGCTGGAAACGACTTGATGTTTGATGAAAAACTTGTAGAACAAGGGCGTAATTTCTGTAATAAAGTTTGGAACGCTTATCGTTTGGTAGAAGGTTGGAATGCAACAGATATTTCACAACCACAGGAAAATTCATTAGCCATTCAATGGCTTGAATCTCGTTTGAATCAGACGATTATTGATGTTCAAGAGCATTTTGTGAAATTCCGTATTTCTGATGCTCTTTTGTCAATTTATAATTTGATTTGGGATGATTTCTGTGGTAAATACCTTGAAATGATTAAGCCTCCTTACGAACAGCCTATTGATAAAGCGACGTTTGAAGCTACAATTACGCTCTTTGAAAAATTGATGTGTTTGGCTCATCCATATATGCCATTTATTACGGAGGAAATCTGGCAGGCGATTAGTCAACGTGGAGAAACTGAAAGTATTTGTAGAGCAGCTTATCCAATTGCGGGCGAAGTAAACGCCCAGCTTTTAGGTGATTTTGAGGTAATGTTTACCATTGTTACCAAAATCCGTGAAACGCGTAATGCTAAGCAACTTTCGCCTAAAACAGCGTTGCCATTATCTATCAAAACTGATGATAAATCACGTTATCAAACGTTAGAAGGTATTATTCAAAAGTTGGCAAATACCGAAACGATTGAATATGTAAGTGATAAGGTAGAGGGAGCTCTTTCGTTTGTCGTAAAAGCTGATGAGTTCTTTATTAATCTTGCTGGGGAAATAGACGTTGAGGCTGAATTAGCCAACGCACAAAAAGAATTGGAGTATAATTTAGGTTTCAAAAAATCAACCGAAGCTAAATTGGCAAACGAACGCTTTGTAGCCAATGCCAAACCAGAATTAGTAGAAAGAGAACGCCAAAAATTGGCTGATGCTGAATCGAAAATCAAGGCTTTGGAAGAAATGATTGCTAGTTTGAGTAAGTAATTCGCTGTGAGCAATGAGCTGTTAGCTTTGAAATTTATTTATTAAATAAAAAGACTCGGGATTTGTCCTGAGTCTTTTTGTTTTATTGGCATTGAATGATGTGTGAAAGCTTTATTTCACCCGCAGATTTACGGCGATTTAATACGCAGATTCACACAGATTTTTTTAAAAAGGCAAAAAAAGCTGACAACCGAAATCCGATGTCTGAAAGCTTGATTTTACCCGCTGATTTACGCTGATTTGATACGCAGATTCACACTGATTAAAAAAAAGCCAAAGTAAAAAGCCTATAACCGAAGCCCGATATCTGAAAGCTGACAGCTTAAAAAATCTCAAAGCTGACGGCTCATCGCTCACAGCTAAAGAGCTAAAACCCAACTCCTGTAGTCAAGGTCTTCACTCTACATAGATACATATCTGCTGTAATATAAAGTGTTGAGCCATCGTCTCCCCAAGCACAATTGGATGTAGGGATACCACCTCCCAGTTCTATTCTTCCCAACAGTTTTCCTGCTGGAGATATAATCAATACTCCCCCAGGGCCAGTAGCAAACAAATTACCTTTTTTGTCTATTTTCATGCCATCTGGCAGACCTGTTAATTGCTCATTTTTCACCATAGAGGTTGCATCAAAAAAGATGCTCCCTTTGCCCAAACTTCCATCTGCATTTACTGGATAAGCCATATAAATGGCACTGTCTTCATGTGACTGTGCAACATATAAAATCTTTTCGTCTGGCGAAAATGCTAAACCATTTGGTCTAATCAAATCATTAGCGACCAATGTTACTTCACCGTCTGTACCAATACGATAGACGCCAAATTCAAGTTCTCTACTTGGGTCTTTATCTTTTTTAGCCAATCCATAAGGGGGATCTGTAAAATAATAAGCTCCGCCTGAATGCTGTACTACATCGTTAGGACTATTAAACCTTTTCCCTTGATAATTATCAGCCAATGTTCTTTTACCACCTTTAGTTAGCGACATTGATGATACCCTGCGGTCACCGTGCTCACAGGCTACTAATTCTCCTTTTTTATTAATCGTCAATCCATTACTCCCAGGTTCGTCACTATATTCTCCTAAGCCTGTATAGCCCGAAGGCGATAAAAAAACTGTCGCTCCTTCTGATTCATCCCATTTAAAAATAGTATTGGCAGGAACATCTGAAAATAGTAAATACTTACCTTTTTTATTCCAGATAGGTCCTTCAGACCAAACATAGCCTGATGACAAAATTTCAATTCTTGAATCCACTGGAAGTAAACTTCCAAGTGTGGCATCAAACTGAGTGATTTTTCCTAGTGTTGGATAAACTTTTTGGGCATGAATTGTTGACATTGTAACAACGGTAAGCAATGTGGTTAATTTTTTTTTCATTAAAATAGTATATTATTTATAAACAGTTAGTTGTGCAAATATACAAAAAACACAATGCTATCTATAAAAAATATTATTCCAAATTATAGCCTGCCAACAGGATTAGCGAACTTTGCTCCGTTTCTTTCTACGATATCTACAATTTTATAATTAATTTCTTCGCGAGTAGTGTTTAAAATAACCACGTTATTACTATCAACATTGTAAGCCACCTGAATGTCTAATGAACCATCACCAATACCATCAAAACGAGTAACGCCAGGGTCTGGAGTATAGATATTTTTATGAGCCATTACTGTTTCCTGAATCTCAGATACAATTTTTTGAATGGTATCAGCAGAAGTATCTTGTTGAAGTCGGATTAATGATTTTGCTCTACGGAATTGGCGAGTACTCATGTTTTCTAACGCTTGTGCAGTAAGTAGGCGGTTAGGAATCGTAACGACACTACCATCTACCGTTTTTACACGTGTACTTCTAAAACCAATTTTTTCAACATCGCCTGATACTTTATCTATCTGAATATTGTCGCCAACCACAAAAGGCAAATCCATAAAAAGCATTAATGACGCAAACAAGTTTTCCAAGGTTTCTTTGGCTGCCAAGGCAATAGCTAACCCCCCAATACCAAGCCCTGTAACCAAAGCCACTACATCTATCTTGAAGACAATCCCGAGCATGGTAAAGAAGGTAGTAACAGATAACGTCACAATGGCCAAATCTTTGAAGAAAGGCACAAACTGGTCGTCTAGCTTAGTTTCTGTCAGTGCGGCACGTTCTTGAAAAATCAAGGCAATGAATTTTATCAATCTAATCAGAATCCAAGAAATAGAGAAAATCAGGATACATTGATAACATTTCAATACTACCATTCTCAGTCCAAATGTTTCTCTAGCAACCAAATTCCAAGAAGTAGGAAAGTGTAGGTATTGAAAAGCAATATAAACCATCAATAGAATGATAAAAAGCTCGACGGGCTTTCTGAGCATCTCAATACAAGTATGAAAAGATACTTTATCGTGCCTAATAAAACGATAAAGTATTTTACTTAACGATATGGACAACAAACGCTTTATTAATAGGCCAACAATTATAATTCCAATAAACCAGAGAATATCATTAACTTTATTTTCAAGAATTTCAGACTCTAAGAATTCCATAATATTTATTTTTTTTTCTGCAAAGATGGTAATCATCTTTTGGAGTGAACACAAGAATTTTAAAAACTCGTTCCCAAAATTGTAAAATTTGCTTTTATTTTAAACGATGTACTTTCACTTTTATGTGAAAAAATTATTCCTAAGGCAATTTTTTACCTTCTATTTTATATGAATTTAGCTATAGATTTAGGAAACACTTTTGCTAAAATTGGTCTTTTTGAACAAGGAAAACTGATAGAAACAAAAGGCTCTTTTACATATCAGGCATTATTGGAATATGTAACACACTTGAAGCCAAGCAATATTATTATTTCAACAGTTAGTTATTCAGAAGAGCAATTAAGGCAGGATTTTGATAATACTAAGGCTAAATTGTTATTTTTAAAAAATACCACGCCTGTTCCCATCACTAAATTGT
This sequence comes from Arcicella sp. GW458-12-2-14-TSB2, assembly GCF_059423785.1. Taxonomy (NCBI): domain Bacteria; kingdom Pseudomonadati; phylum Bacteroidota; class Cytophagia; order Cytophagales; family Flectobacillaceae; genus Arcicella; species Arcicella sp. GW458-12-2-14-TSB2. The sequence goes on from NZ_JBWKYN010000006.1 coordinate 43,884, forward strand.
ATGATACGCCCGAAACCCTTGGAGCCGACCGCATTGCTGCGGCGATTGGTGCCAGAGTGGTTTTTCCTGAAAACAATGCCATGATTATCGACATGGGGACTTGTATTACTTACGATTTGGTTGATATTGAAGAAAACTTTCATGGCGGCATTATCTCCCCTGGCGTACGTATGCGTTTTACTGCTATGAATACTTTTACGAAACGTTTGCCGTTATTAGAACCAGCAGAAGCCCCTATTATTTTGGGGAAAAGTACAGCCCATGCCATGCAAAGTGGCGTAATGAACGGCATAACTGCTGAGATTAATGGATTTATTGAAGAATATAACAAGCTTTTAACAAAAATTAACGTCATTTTATGTGGCGGAGATGCTACATTCTTTGCAAACCGCATAAAATACCCGAACTTTGTAATTCCAGAGTTGGTGCTGATTGGACTTAACAGAATTTTAGAATATAATGTCGAACAAAATAAATAGTATTTCAAATTTTATGCGAGCAACAATCCCTTCAAGGGTTGTAAATAGAAAAAGTTACAATCAAGCATTTTCTGCTAAGTTCCTATTCAAGTCTTTCTCTCGTTTATTTTTGGCTGTTTCTTGCCTTTTGGCATTTCATTCAATACAAGCTCAACAAACAAATTCTCCATTTTCATTCTTAGGAATTGGTGAGGTTTACAATGGTGGAACAGCAGTAAGTTCAATGTCGGGTGGCTTAGGTGTTGCTAGTTCTAATGGTATTTATGTAAATACATTGAACCCAGCCATGTTAGCACGAAACCGCTATACTGTTTTTGAAATGGGTGTAAATACCGAATTCAAAGCGATGCAAGATGGCAAACAACGTTCTAATACCTATAACGGAACTTTAGGCCCTGTAATGTTATCTTTACCTGCCTCACCACGTTGGACATTAGCATTGGGTTTAACACCTTATTCTAACGTAGAGTATAAAACTGTTACTTCTAGAAAACTTAACGTAATTGGAACAGACAGCTCGACAACTACTTACAATGGTGATGGTGGTCTTAATAAAGCGATTGTTAGCAATGGTGTAAGGATTACTAAAAATATGTATGTGGGGCTTGAAACCTCTTATTTATTCGGTGTAATCAACCGAGATATTACTACACAAAATCTTACTGACGGACAAAATTATCAGGTAAAATATTTTAACCGTTCTAATTACTCAAGTGTCCACTTTAAATTAGGCTACCTGTGGAGACCAAAAATCAGCAAAGAGTATTTTTTGAATGTGGGAGCAACGGCTGAATTTGCCCAAAAGATTGGTTTAAAGAATCTTGGCGGATTCGATATTTATGATGCCACGGGCATTACCCTTATTAATGCTGATACCCTATCAAACCCGAATGCAAGTATAACACTTCCTGCCAATTATAAATTTGGTGTTAGCCTTGAAAAACCAGGAAAATTAGTGGTTTCATTAGATTACTCTACTACAAAATGGACTGGCTATAAAAACTTAAATGGCTCATCGGAAGGTCTTAGAGATGCTTATACTGTAGCAGTTGGTGCTGAGTATATTCCAAAGTTTGATGCTATTTCTGGTTATTTCAATCATGTAATGTATCGTGTAGGAGCTAACTATACGCAATCTCCTTATAGCTATAATGGTAATGAAGCGGCCAAAGACATGAGCTTTTCTGTAGGAGTATCGTTGCCTTTGCGTACTATTTCTTACGTAAACATTGCTTTTGTTAGAGGGAAAAGAGGAGTACTTTCGAGTAACGGCTTAGAAGAGCAATATAGCAAAGTAGTTGTTGGCTTCTCATTAGGTGACTTTTACTGGTTCCGTAAACCAAAAATTGATTAATTATTCTAATTGTATGAATCAATTAAAAATATACATGAAGCTATTTCCAGATTTGACAACTCAGACAAGGGTTGTCAAATCTGTTTTACGCCCATTTTTATTCGTCTTTATTGGTTTATTGAGTATTTGTCTAACAGCTTGCTATGAAGAGAAAAAAGAAATCGTCAAAAAGCTGTATAATGGCCCTCTGTCTGAAATATATGGTGTAAACATGGTTTATTCAGATTCTGCCAGATTAGTTGTTAGAATGTCAACAGAAAGTCAATTGACAATGCCGAATGAAGATAAGGTGTATCCTAATGAAGTAAGGGTTTTCTTTTTTGATAAACTGGGGAATAATAGTACTACTTTGAGGAGTGATTCAGCAAGGTATATTCGTATTAGGAATGTGTACCACATCATGGGAAGGGTACTAATCAACAACCAGATAAAACACGAGACCTTAGCTACCGACGAACTATACTGGAACCCAGATACCAAGAGGATTTATACAGATAAGCCCGTTGATGTAAAAACCCCTGAAAATATATTACATGGCATAGGAATGGATTCAAATCAGGATTTTACAGAATATACTATTAGAAAAGTAACTGGTACAGTTAAGGTGAATAGTTTGCCATAAACAAAAGAGGCGATGTATTGAACATCGCCTCTTTTGTTTATTCTACCTTATTTTTACAGGTCTTTAATATCTTCTCTACATCTTTTACATTAGTTATCGTTTTTTCGCCACCCCATTCATTATAAATAAACGTTGCTATTTCGGCTACATCTAGTGCTTGTAATTGCGTATTAGCAGGCATTGGTTGATGATAAGTTTTGCCATTTACTACAATGGTATCCATTAAACCATTTCGCATCGAACACAGTACTAATTCTTTATTCTTGGTCAAAAAGTCAGAACCTGCAATCGGCGGATACAATCCTGCCAAGCCTTCTCCTTTTTCTTGGTGACAATTCGCACAGTGCATTTTATACAAAGCCTGTCCATCAACAAAATACTGTTTTCGTTTAATCTCCACTTTGCTATCACAAGCAGTCATGGCAAACAAGGTAATTAAGCACAAAGCAAAACCTAATTTATGGGTAATATATCGGGTTGACATCAAAATGTGTTTCAATAATGTAATTATTTATTTGAACTTGTTTCTTTTAAAAGTATCTCCATATCCTCCATCAAATTATCTACTTTTGCAGCGACAGTTCCATCATAAAGGCCACGAATATGGCGATTTTTATCTACTAAAATGAAGGCTCCGCTATGTACTACGCCACCGGGCTGTGTAGGGTCATCGGCGGCTGATACCATATAGCTTTTTTGTCCGATTTCGTATATCTTAGCTTTATCGCCCGTAACCATTTGCCAACTATTGCCTTTGATGCCTAAATTACTTCTAAACTCTTTTAAAACAGCAGGGGTATCATGACGTGGGTCAATAGAATGCGACAATAATACTACGTTAGGATTATCCTTATACTTTTCATAAATCCTTAACATCTGCGTTTTCATTTTTGGGCAAATGGTAGGGCAAGTCGTAAAAAAGAAATCTGCTATATAAATTTTGCCTGCAACAAACTCTTGTGTAATTTTCACAGAGTCTTGATTGATAAATTCAAAATCTGGAATGGTATGATAAAGCGTATCAACTACTTCTTTACCACCATCAACCACTTTTTTAATAGGTTCCTTATTACCTAAATAAGGTAATTCTTTAGGCGCTTTACTACAACTCGCTAAAGCCACAATTAAAAAGATTACTGACAAAGACTGAACAACATTTACCTTCATAATAATTTGCAAGCACGAGTGCTATTTTTTCAAAAAAGCTTTTGCTTCTTCTATACTAGCATTAGTTAACTCTTTTACTTTTATAATTTTGTTTTTCTCTTCCTCGTAATATTTTACTACCACTTCCTCCGATTTACCTTTTACTTCTTCTGGATTATATTTCTCCATCCAATTCATCATCTGTACATCCGCAGAATCCAAGGCTACATACAGGTCTTTTGCTTTTAGGGAATCAGGTGATACTTTAGCGACAGAATCTAGCTGTCCTTTTAAAGTCATAATTTCATCCATTTTGGGCATTACTTCATCATGAACAGCCATTACTTCATCAATCATCTTTTTTTGTTTGTCTTCTGACTTCGAGCAGGCAAAAACAAACGGTAGCATTAAAATTGGCAACAGTATTTTCTTCATATTGATGGTTTTCAGTTTAGTATGAAATGCGATATTTTTATAACAAACTTTTAAGTCTTAACGTTTAGTTGTGTCAATATTTTTAGCTGACAAGGTGTTTACCTAGTATTTCACGAGCATTTTCAACAATTGCTCTGGATGGATTTTCGCCTCCAATCATTTGGGCTATTTCCATTACTCGCTCCTCGCTAGTCAATTTTCTAATTCTTGAAACGGTTCTGTCTGAAGAATTATCTTTATACACAAAATAGTGTGCTGACCCTTGTGCTGCAATTTGGTGAAGATGGGTAATGGCTATTAATTGGTGATTTCGGCTCATTTCCCGCATCATATTCCCCACTTTTATCGATACCTCACCAGATATTCCTGTATCAATTTCATCAAAAATAATCGTTGGTAATGCTCGTTTATTAGCCAATATATATTTTATCGCCAACATCAAACGGCTAAATTCCCCACCAGAGGCTACATTTTTGATAGGTTGTGGCTTAACGCCTTTATTGGCTGAGAATAATAGATTAATCACATTAATCCCCATTGGCGAAGGCTTGATGATTTCATTTTCTATTTTCAAGCTAGCATTAGGCATTCCTAGGTCTTTCAACAAATCAGCTATTTGTTTTTCGATGATAGGCAAAGCCGAAAGTCTTGATGCTGACAAAGCCTCAGCACTTTTTAATACTTGTTTTTCCGTTTTCTCTACCTCGCCTTTTGCCGTTTCAAGGGCTTCGTCGATATTCAGTACCTTATTTACTTTTTGCTCTAACTCTTTCTGAATAATCAACAATTCAACATCTGTTTTTACTTGATGCTTTTGTAAAAGGTTGTAGATAATATCAAGGCGTTGCTGAATAGTAGCAATTTTTTCGTTGTCTAATTCTACCTCTTCTGCCTCATTTTCTACTTCTACTGCTATGTCCTTTAGCTCAATCAAGCAACTTTGCAGACGTTGCTTTAATTGTAAATATTGTTCCCCAAAAGCACTGATGCTATTCAAATTCGCTAACGTTGAAGTCAACAATGGAATGATTGATTGTTCAGTTGCATTAAGGTATTCGGCTGATAATAGTAATTTTGACTTTACCTCCTCCGCATTCTCTAGCTTATTTAACTCTTGTTCTAATACTTCTAATTCGCCAGCTTTTAGTTTTATTTTTTGCAATTCATCTAACAGGAATGCATTATAGTCAAACTCTTTTTTACTTTCTTTCGCTTCTACCTTGAGCTGGTCATATACTCTTTGTGCCTTATAAAAAGCCTGATAATCCTTTTTGTAGGTATCTAGCAATTCATGATTTTGTGCAAAAGTATCTACAATTTCTAGCTGATAGTCGTTGGCACCCAATAGTAAATTATCATGTTGTGAATGCACATCCATCAATTGGGTGGCTACTCTGCGAAGTGTCTCCAAATTTACAGGCGTATCATTGACAAAAGCGCGAGTTTTGCCTTGTGGGGAAATCTCACGGCGAATCACGCAATGTTCATCATAATCCAACTCTTCTTCTTCAAAAATATTCTTGATAATATAGCCAGAAACATCAAATTCGCCCTCGATGATACATTTTTCGTTAGGATTAAAAAGTGTACGAGTATCAGCACGATTGCCCAATAACAATCCTATGGCACCCAACATAATAGACTTTCCCGCACCTGTTTCGCCTGTAACAATGTTCAAGGCAACATCAGGGGTTAGTACGAGATGCTCAATTAAAGCATAGTTTTTTATTTGTAACTTCGTTAGCATAAGTTGTTGGCATAAAAGCCTTGTCTGTCAATTCTTCACAAATATACTAAGGTATATGGAGTACATTATTATTCAATTTTCAAATTTCGTCGCTCTTTTTGTCATTTTAGCCTCAAAAGCTTCTTGTAAATCGGCTGAAAGTAACATTCCTGCATTCCAAGTAGCCATATAATTTAGTCCATCGGCTACTGAATGGTCACGCGTATGTAATAAAATATGCTTAGTTCCTCTGATAGCAACAGGAGATTTCTGTGCTATCGTTTCTGCCAATTTCATTACTTCCCCCAACATCGTTTCTTTATCACTAAAGGTGCGGTTTACTATCCCAATTTCTTTAGCCTCTTTGCCGTCTACATTTCTACCTGTGTATGCCATTTCTCGTACTAAGCCATCACTAATGAGTTTGGGCAATCTTTGCAAAGTACCTAAATCTGCTACCATCCCCATGTCAATTTCTTTAATACTGAAATATGCATCATCTGTACAATAGCGCATATCGCACGCACAAATCAAATCTACTCCTCCGCCAATACAACCTCCGTGAATAGCTGCTAAGACAGGTTTTGAGCAATTTTCAATGGCATTGATAGGTGCTTGTAGGCTTAAAATATCTTTACGTATTTTTTCTCTTCGCCGACTATCACAAGGTATTTGTGTTTGCGTAACTGACATTAGCAAGCTCAAATCAATTCCTGCACAAAAATGCTTGCTTGTACCTCCTTCCAAGACAATCACCCTTACTTCTGGGTTTTCGTCGAGTTCAGTAAATACATTCAAAATTTCATTCCACGCCGTTTGATTGAGTGCATTGGCTTTATCTGGACGATTGATAACAAGATGAGCAATATGATGCTGGATGGTTAATTGAAGAGTTTCCATAGCTTTGAGTATAAAAAAATTCACAGAGAAAAAACTGAAAATCAGCAATTTCTCTGTGAATGTTGAAGTTAGAAGATATAGATTGGGAACGCAAGATTAAAGCAAAATATTTCGATTAATTTCTGCCTCTAGACCCACCCCCATCATTACCATTATCGCTTGGGCGCTGATTGACTTTTACATTGGTATTACCAAAATTATACGTAAAATTGATTCTTAGTCTACGGTTATCCCAACGGTACTCCCCTGCAGAAGTCAACTCGGTCGTGCGGGCTACATTTTTATAACGGTTCAAGTCAGCAGGGTCTTGGATAGAAATCTTCAAGGTACCTTTTTTATCCCACAGGAATTTCTTGATACCTAAATCGAAAGCACCTTGAGCTTTGCTGGTTTCAAAACCCCATGTTTCACCTGAATTGATATAACCTGAAATCTCAGCAGAGAGGGTTTTATTAAGCGTAAATGTTTGTTGAAGATAAAGCCCGCTATAAAACTGGTTGACATCTACTACAGCCTTTTCTCTTTGATAATTATACACATTAATACCACTCCAAATGTTGATATTAACATTCCACCATTTGGTCAAATTAAATGGTAAAGATGTACTGAAACTCCACCATGATATTTTCCCATTTACGTTTTCAACAGATTCGCGGATATACCTGCGTCCTGTAATAAAAGTAGTGTCGAGGTCGTAAACATCTGAAAAAAACTGGTCTATCTTTACATAATCAAAACTAAAGCTAAAAGCATCTTTAATAGTGTGTGTCAAAGAAACTTTGTTTTGGATAGATGGTAACAAATTTGGATTACCTCTTGAATATTGTTGTGGCGAAAAGAAACGATTGAATGTATTATAATTGTTAGCATCTGGTCTGTTGATTCTTCTAGAAAACCCAAAAGAAATGGCATAGTCTTTCGTTACTTTTTTATTTAATGAAAGAGTAGGAAACAGGTTAAAATAATTTTGTGCTGAAAGCCCTACCCCATCTCTATCTTTTCCTGAATTATCAGTTTGTTCTCCTCTTAAACCTAGTTGTAAGTTCAGGGTTTTACTTAGTTCAGCGTTTAGCATAAAATACCCTGCATAGATATTTTGTCTAAAACGGAAATAAGAGTTTACTAATGTGCCATTGTCTCTAAAATTGTCGTTAAAGTCTTTTTCATTATCCGAAAAACTTGTTTTAAGCCCAGTCTCTAGCTTTACTTTTTTAGTAAGGTTTTTAACAAAATCTGCTTTAAAAACATAAGTCAATGCGTTATCAGGAGCAATAATTTGGTTTTTCACCAAATCTGTTTGACTTTCAAATACCGTAGATGTTTGAAAGCGATCATTGGATTTTGTCCTGTTTACAATTATATCAAAATCAACATTCAGCACTGTTCCTGATGTATCAAAATTTTGTTTCCAATGGGTATTAATCAAGAAGTTTTTATTAGTATAATCTCTGTTACGAATCATTTCTATCAACTGAGTTACATTCTCTTGCTTATTAACTTGGTTGGTCGTTCTGTCTAGGGGGTTATCAGAAATAGCTCCTTGTAACGATACGCCAAGGCTTGTACTCTTGCTAAAGTCATAATCAAAGGCAAATTTAGATGACCACGATTCGCCACTTCCTAAAGATTTACCAACGTTTTTACGTGTTTCAACAACTTGGTCTCCTTTAAATAATTCTTGGTATTCATTGGCGGCATTTAGCCAAGTCATATAATTTCGGCTAAGATTGGCATAAACAGTGTATTTTCCTTTTTTAGCATTCATCGTAATTCCCTGACTGTTTTTAGGGAAACTACCATATTCTTTATAATTACTATAGCCAACACCCATATCAATGATGTAATTAGTCCCAAAATTCTTTCCTTTTTTGGTTTTGATGTTGATAATGGCCGTAGTACCTGAAGCATCGTAACGGGCTGATGGGTTTGTGATTACTTCTATTTTATCGATGTCGTCACTTTTTAATGTTTTCAAGAAATTGGCCAATTGCTCTTCGCTTAGATAGGTTTTTCTATCATCAATCATCACCATGACCCCCGCTTTTCCATTTACTTTAATCGTCTCCGCATTTCTATCTACCGTAACGCCTGGCACTTTTTCCATCAGCTCTAAACCGTTCAAACCAGAAGTAACAGGGCTAGCATCCACATTCATAATCATTTTATCGCCCGTTCGTTCTATTAATTGTTTCTTAACAGTTACTTCTACTTCTGCAAGGTTTTTAGACTCTAACGCCAGTTGAATACTTCCAACATTCAGATTAGCACGTACATCAATTTTTTGATAATATTTTTTGTATCCGATTGCCGTAATGGATAACAAATAGGAATTATGAGGGATTTGTGAAACGGTAAAATTGCCATCGACGTCTGCCACAGCTCCCTTTAGCATCGTAGAATCTTTTTCGTTCAAAATTAATATATTGGCAAAAGAAGCAGCTTGCTTTTTTTCGTCAACTACTATTCCTGAGATAGTTGACTGTCCGAAGGTCTGAATGGTAATAAGTAGGAATAATACAAATAACGTAGGTTTAAAGATCATAGCGTTTAGTGTTTTGATGATTTTTTTAAGAAGATGCAAAGTTTATGCAGAATGTTGCATTCAAAAAGTTAAAAACTCTTAACAAAGATTGAACCTCAGGACAGGACATTGCAAAAAATGCGTCATAGTGATGCAATTTTTCTGCCTAAATACTATTGAAATACCAAAAGAAATGTATAAATTTTTGCTATGATTAGAGTCCCTTCCCTTATACATGCTGGTGAATTTCAGTCCTTGAAAATTCAGGATATGACCTTCGTTGCTTATCGCGATCAAGACCCACCGCTAAAAAACGAAGTGTTTTTTGAAGAACACGCCATGATTTTTGTACTAGATGGCGAAAAGCGTTTTACTTTACCTAGCCAAACTATCCTTGTCCGCAAAGGCAGTGTTGTTTTTATTCCGAGGGGGTATTATCTGATGCAAGAAACGATTGACGCAAGCTATAGGAGCTTAGTGTTTTTCTTTAATGAAAAACTTCTGAAGGAATTTGTTAGTCAACACTTAGACCTCTTTGAAGAATATCAGCGTAGCCAAACTTTGCAAGGAATGTGGAACAACACTAATGAACTATTGGTCTTAGAAATCACAGAGAGTTTGGATAAATTTACGGAATCCATCTTTCCTTACTTTCATCATGAAACCCAGTATTTGAATCATTTCTTACGGCTAAAACTTCAAGAGTTGCTTTTGCACATCCTAGAAATAGACCATTCCAAACAGTTTAAATCTATTCTATTCAGCTTGTATAAAGGGGAAAAGCCTGATTTGGCGTTTTTGATGAATTCATATTATCTAAAACCGCTGTCGTTAGAGGAACTATCAAGGCTTTCAGGAAGAAGTTTATCTGCTTTTAAAAGAGATTTTCAACAAGAGTTCAATACGACTCCTGCTTTGTGGATAAAAAATAAACGACTAGAATACGCTTGTTTGCAGATTGAAAAAACAGAGAAGAATGTGTCGGAAATCAGTATGGAAATAGGCTACGAAAGTGTGTCTCACTTTATCAAAGCTTTCAAAGAGAAATATGGTTATACGCCTTCGGCTTTGAAGAAATGATATTATATACCAAAATTAAAGGGATTCACCGTAGGAAATCCCTTTATTCATTACTTTACTTCAAAGAAGCCATCCCCTATTTTATAGCCTTCAGCGTATAGTTCTATGATGTGTCTGCCTTCTTTATAGGCTTGTCCACGGCTATATACAAACTCAACAGATTGGTGACTATTATCGTAAACAATTTTCTGTTTAGCAGTATAGGTAACCTCTTTATTCTTATAAGTAAAGCTCCCCGAACCAGTGCTCATATCAGCAATTGACTGTCCTTGTGGGTCGATAATTCTTAAAAAGATTACTTTTGCTTCACGATTTGTCAAAGGATTTTCTTGCAAATAAAAGGTGATTCTTACTTTATCAACCTTTTTTGATTTATATACACCCCCGTCGCTTTCTTTTCCTTTGGTAGAAATCGCATACACATTAATGCTTTCAGCATGCAAAGCAGATGCTTGCGAAACCTTCTCGGATAACTCTCTATTCCTTTCTGATAATTCTTTTTGGCGAAGCGTATAATTGATGGCAGAATCGTTCAGCGCTTTTTGGGCATAAGTAACGTCTTGAAGTAATGCCTGAGCCTCTTTGCTGAGCGAATCGTTCATGGCTGCTAAAATACCATTCTCTTTCCTTAGGTTGATTAGCTCATTATCTTTTTCGCCGAGTAAAGTAAGATACTTCTTGATTTTAGACTCATACCTTTTCATCGAAAATCCTTCTGATTTTTGTAAGGCTATTTTGTCTTTTTGCAATTGTTCTTTAGCACGAACTAGCTCGCTTACGTCACCTCCTAACCGTTTAATCTCAATTATTTTGGTATTTAATTGGTTTTCAATAGAGTCTAATTTAGTAGTGGCGACTAATAAGTCCTTTGCGTGTAAAATACCTAGTTCTTCATTTCTTTTATTAAACTGTCGTTCTCTGAAATATAAAAACCCTAGTGCTGTTACTAAAATAATCAATACAGCAACGGCGATTTTAAGTTTCTGTTCACTTTGTCTATTTGGATTATACTCCTCCATTGGCTAGTATTTGATAATTTATGGTTGTATTAACTTTAAACGTTATAAGTTTGGTTTAATTTTGTAAAACTAAGTGTTTACCCCCGATAACACAAAAATACAAGTATTTACCAAAATTTTTGAAGAATGAGCATTGCAAAAAATTTAGATAATATCAAGTTTCAGTTACAAGGCACATCTGCCCGTTTGATAGCTGTTACTAAAACCAAACCTATTGCTGATTTGGAAGAAGCCTATCAAGCTGGCTGTAAAATCTTTGGTGAGAACAAAGTCCAAGAAATGGTTGAAAAATGGGAAATACTGCCTAAAGATATTGAATGGCATCTGATTGGTCATTTACAAAGCAATAAAGTAAAGTATATGGCTTCCTTTGTAACAATGATACATTCTGTTGATTCTTTAAAACTACTTCAGGAAATTAATAAACAAGCTACTAAAAATAATAGAATAATTGACTGTTTATTGCAAATTTATATTGCTGAGGAGGAAACAAAATTTGGATTATCACAAGATGAAGCCAAAGAACTCTTAAATTCCGATGAATTCCACAGCATGAACAACATCAGAATTGTGGGTGTAATGGGCATGGCTACCAACACCGATGACGAAAATCAAATCAGGTTAGAATTCAGAAGTTTAAAGACTTTTTTTGACGAACTAAAACAACAAACTCCTGAAACAGAGAACTTTCAGTTAAAAGAAATTTCTATGGGAATGTCAGGTGATTTTCTGATTGCGGCGGAAGAAGGAGCTACTTTAGTAAGAGTAGGCTCTGCTATTTTCGGGCATAGATAATAATTTCATGTGGATTAGTTGTTGACGACTAATCCACTATTTTTTTAACCCAATTCTCTTTTTTTATCTTTCATCGAATATTTCAAAATCACCTTTTTTTTCGATACTGTTTCCAAAAATGGTTTTAAAATCTGTTCTGCCGATTTTTTTGTTTGGTCTAAAATCCCCATTTCTCTGGCTGATTGTGCTACTTGTACCTCTGCTTTTTTAAAAGCATCATCTACTAGCTTTGCTTCGTCCATAAAAGCATATTCAGTATTATAAACCCTTGACTTGGAATGGTCGATTTTATAATTACAAATCTCTGGTTCTGGCAGATGAACTACTAGCACACTATCCTCTTCGGTAATATCAGCTACTCTAATCTTAGTTAAATCCAAACACCCTGTGGCCTCGCCCGTTACAATTAGTAATACTTTGGCATCTGGTAAAAAATTCTTTTTAATACGACTTTCAACCACATCTCTAAAGTTATATTTTACCAACTCCAATTTACCCATCGAGGTTATTTTTTGTAGCAATACGCTATGCGATACCTCGGGCTCAGTATCACCAAAAGGATTCTTTAAACTTTTAAATTTCTCCCAAGCCCATATCGCTAATAATATCAGCAATACAAAAGGAAGAATACGAACAAATCTGCGAATTATAAGCATAGTGTTGAAATGTATATTTACCTAAAAACAAAAAACCTGCGAAATAATTCGCAGGTTCTCAAAGTATTATATCTCTCCTATTAGTGACTGTGACTATAAGTTGAAGTATCTGATTGTTTTTCCAAATCAAATAATTCATTGATGACATCTACTAATTGGTCTGCGTCTCCACGTTTACAAGCTGCCTTTAATTGAAGTACAGGTAGCTTCATGATTTTCTGAACAATTCCCATCGTGATTTTCTCGATTTTCTCAGACTCTTCTGGTGAAAGATTCTTTAAATGGCGAGCCATCTCTTCTTTACGAATTTGCTCTAAAGCATTTTTCAATTTATTAATCGTTGGCGAAACGACCATTTCTTTCGACCAATCATCAAATCCTACGATGGCTTCTGCAATAATACGTTGTACGTGAGGAATTGATGCTAAACGACTTTTCAATGCCTCATCAGCACGTACACGAAGGCTATCGATGTTATATACTAATGCTCCTGGAATATCCTCTACGTTGTCTTCTACACTTCTAGGAACTGATAAATCTATAAAATATTTAAACGTAAGGATACCTATTTTTTCAATCAATTCTTTGGTAACGATTGGTTTATCAATCATTACAGAAGAAATAATTACATCGGCTCTTTTAATTTCTCTTTCTAACGTTGCAAAATCAGCAATTCTGAAATTACGACCAGCCGCAATTTTTTCTGCTTTTGCAAGCGTACGATTCATTACCGTAATCTCTGCAAATTCTTGGTCCGCCATGTTTTTACAAACATCAATACCTATTTCGCCTAACCCTAAAATTAATACTTTGGGATTATTGATATTCCTAGTTACTTCTTCTGTTAAAGCTACTGCAGCATACGATGTTGAAGCTGCCCCGTCGCGGAAAGATGTTTCTTGTGCAACACGTTTGTTTGCAAAAAAGATAGTGTGCATCAAACGGTGAAGGAATGGGCCAGCCATATTCAAATCAGCAGCGATTTGATAAGATTGTTTAACTTGGTTAGGTATTTGTAAATCACCAACTACTTTTGAATGCAAACCTGTTGCTACTTCAAAAAGGTGCTGAACAGCCTCTGATTGTGTATTTAGTTGATGGAAATAATCAAAATATAAAGCAGTATCAGTAATCCCTTTTTCGATTAATAACACTTTGATTAATGCCGCCGTGATGTTCTGTTCTGATACGTAGTATACTTCTGTACGGTTGCAAGTAGAAACAACAAGGCTTTCTTGAATGCCAAATAAATCTCTGATTTTAAGTGAGAAATTTTTAATTTCCTCCTCAGTAAGAGCTACTTGTTCTCGCACCGCTAAAGGGGCAGACTTATATGATAAACTTAATGCTTTGAAAATATTTTCCATGACTCCTTACAATTCCGATTCGCTTCAATGAGGTTTAATTACCTCTGTTGGTCGCTATATAATTAAACAATTTGTAATGCTGTGTGCCATATTTTCACAAATTGAATAATTGTGTAAAATTACAACACGAATGATTATGATTGGTTCTAATAACGGCTAATTATTTATACTTATCAATAATTTAGAATACTTATAAATAACAAGCCCGTTCTTTGGCTTCATTTATAAAAAAAATACAATTTTTAAGCCTTTTAAATTCTGCCCGAAAGGTAGGTTTGTTTTAAATATTCGAAACTGATTTTTGTCAACTTTATTGTTAATATTCATTAGCAATTTACTCTTCCATATAAACCTGAAACAAAATTACAGAATGATTTTCAATAGTAAAAATTGATAATTTATATATAATAATAGTTTTTAACTATAAAACACTTTAAAAAAAGGGCAAAGGGATTATTAAGATGGAATACTATATTCTATGCTAGAAAACCCTTTACCCTTTAGCCGTAAAATTATTGTCCTACAATGTCGCCTCTTAAACTCGCTAAAACTGTCAATAACTGAATTTTAGTCCTCGACTCTACTTTAAATTTCACCAAAGATGCCGTCAGGTCTTCTACTAATGCATTAAAATGAGCATCTGTTAGATTCATGCCTTTGTGGGCTGTCTTCATATCTTTGCCTGTGTATTTTTCTGGTCCACCAGAAGCTTGTCCAACCTGATTGACTAGGTTCATCTTCAAACGATTCAAACGAGCTGGGTCAGCTGCTGCCGCAGCAAAAAATGAATTAATACGAGCATCTGCAGCTACTTTTCCGATAAAATCATCGATAACTAGCGTAATTGCGGCATTTCCTCCTAAACGTGTATAAACACTCGTAGAACCCTCAACAATATCTCCTTTAAGGGCTGCTAAAGCAGTTAACAACTCTGTTTTTTCAGTAGAAGGCACTTTGAATTTATCCAATGATAAAGATAAATCTTCTACCAAAGCATTAAAGTGTACCTCCTCTATTCCCATCCCTTTGTGAGCTGTTTTCATGTCAAGTCCTGTGTATTTTTCCATCCCACCCGTAGCCATTCCAACTTGATTAATCAGGTTATTGCGTAATCTAGTCAAACGTGCAGGGTCAGCCGCTGCATCTGCAAAAAAAGCATTAATCCTAGCATCAGCAGCTACATTGGCAATAAACTGGTCGATAACAGCCGATATAGCTGCGTTTCCACCTAGGCGTTCATACAGAGATTTTGGAGCTACTACTTCTTCATCTTTTTTGCAAGATGTAAACACAAGTATCCCTGCCATGAGGAAAGCCCCCCATAGTTGCATTGTTTTTTTCATGTTATTAAAATTTTACCGATGATTGCAAAAGTAGTGCACGCTCGAGATGCCTAACTTTTACGATTAGTTTTAGAAATATACGAGCAAAAAGAGCATTGAGTAATTAAAACAACTAGTGAGTAATAATAATTAACGTAACTATAGACGAAGTATATCGGTTAAAATGGGATGGGTAATGGAATAAATGCATTATCTAAAGCATAACGCTTTCTTGGCATTTAAAAAAAAATCAATGTATTCGGTCGGTACGGGGCATTGTGGCCCTTTAAAAGCCGTAAAATCTACTTTCATTGGACTGAAGCCCTCAGAAGTAATCGCTTTATTGAGCGCTTCTTCTGAGGTTTCATCTCCGTGGAAAGTAACACTAACTGTTCTTCCCATACGATTTACTGTGGCAGCAGTAATACCTGTGTTAGTGGATAGTTTATTGGCGATATTTAAACTATCATGTTCAGACAATTCACGATTGAGGTTAAAAACAGCTAGAGAAATTGGTTTTAGATTGAGGCGGTCTGATAATGGGGGCTCTTCCCAATTTGCATACACAACGAAACCTACAAAAAGGCTTAAAATGATTATGCCCGTTATTCTAAATATTTTTGTTAACTTTTGCATGGCGGCATTTATTTATTTAAAAATCATTATCGTTTTAATCATTCACTTTTTTCACGCTTTCAAACATATCTACGCAATACATTAAAGCTTGGATTGCATAGAGCATTATTTTTTTATCTAAACTAAAAAAGGGATAATGTCTGATTAGACATTATCCCTTTTTTAATGTTTAAAGCTTAAATGATTAGCTTCAATGATTAATAGCCTTTTTCCCATATTTCATGTGTTCTTTCACCTTTTGACGTTTGTCCAGCATGAATCCAGTCTTTGCCATTTAATACACAATCATATTCAAATGAAGTACCTACTACTTTGATATTGTTAGACGAAAAATTGATTTTTTCAGTATACATCTCTTTGTTTTTGCTAAAAACACCTCCAAAAGTGCCAAAAAATTGATGGGTATCAATATTGAAACTCGCCCACTGAAAGTATTGACCTGATAATATTTTTATTGTTTTAAAAGGTCCTTTAAATACGGTTTGCATTTTAAAGTCTTTATCTTCCTTCGCACGTAATCGCCACAGAGCATTTGAAAGAGGCGTTGGATTAGCTTTTTCTTCAATACGAGACCAAGTACCTGCTAAAGGGCCTTGAGCAACTGTCAACTTCTTGTTGTCAATAGAAAATATATTCGCTACTGTTAAACCAACCAACGTAGAATCTTCTGTGTTGAAGTCTCTTTTGTAAGACAAAATCGTTTTAGCATCAGCTTTCAATATTTCAAAGCTCCCTCCGCCACTACTGACAAGTTTTTTGTCGCTTACTTTATACACAGCAAACATCAAATAATTTTCAGTGCAAATCAGCGTCGTTGTATGGCCACTCTTATTTATTTGTTGCCATACACCAGCAATCGACTGGGCGTTCAAAAAATTGTTGATACATAAGCAAAAGCCTAAAATGAACAATAATATTTTTCTATTCATTGAAATGTTCAGGATATGAATTACGATTAAGTAATGAACGAAGGTTGAATGGACTTTCGCATAAAACATTCATCGGCTTTTACTTTTTAATTAACTTTAATACTTCTCCTGCTATTTCTTTGGCGGCCTCTGGTTTGGCTAGCAGATGAATATTCTTACTCAAAATAGCTTGATTTTCTACATCTTGAAGCAAATCTATGGTTGCTTTCACAAGGGTTTCTCGGGCGGTGATGTCTTTCACTAAAATAGCGGCATCATTGTTTACCAAGCTCATGGCGTTCATCGTCTGATGGTCTTCAGCGGCTGTAGGCAAAGGCACTAGGATAGCTGGTTTAGCCGCTAAACATAATTCAGAAACCGACAAAGCCCCTGCTCTAGAAACTACTACATCGGCTACAGCATAGGCTAAATCCATTTCATAGATAAAGTCAGACACATATACTTGTCCTTTGAAAACACTAGCGGTGGTTTTGGCTCTTTCTATATAAAGTTTGCCAGTTTGCCACACAACCTGATAGCCTGCACCCACCAAGTTGGTCAAGCCTGCATCAATCGCTTCGTTAATTGTCCTTGCTCCTTGACTTCCACCTATCACCAATACTGTTTTTTTATCAGCATCTAGTCCAAAGTGTTTTAGTGCTTCGTCTCGTTTAGAACTTACCTCCAAAATATCTTTTCTAACAGGGTTACCCGTCATTTTTATCTTTTCAGCTGCAAAAAAGGCATCCATTTTTGGATAGGCTACACAAATTTTTCGGGCTTTTTTAGCCAAAAATTTATTAGTAACACCTGCATAAGAATTTTGTTCTTGAATCAGGTAAGGTATCCCCATCATAGAGGCTGCCAATAGCAAAGGCCCAGAGGCATATCCGCCTACACCAACCGCTACATCAGGTTTAAAATCTTTGATGATGTCTCGTGCTTCGCTTAAGCTGGCTATTAATTTCCGTGGAAAACTAAGGTTAGCCAATACATTAGAACGGTTGATGCCTGCAATAGGTAAACCAATAATGGGATAACCTGCTTTAGGGACTTTTTCCATTTCCATTTTTCCTTCTGCTCCTACGAACAAAACTTCAATGTCAGGATTTATTTCTTTTAATGCATTAGCAATAGCAATGGCTGGATATATGTGTCCGCCTGTTCCTCCACCAGAGATGATGACTTTTGTCATTTGAATGTTTATTAATGATGTGCTTAAAAAGTTATGGTTGGGTAATCCCTTTTTAGGCAACTGTATGCTAAAATATAAGTTGCTGACTAAACATAAATAGTTTAGTTACCCTATAAAATTGGATTTTTCACTTTGTCTCTACTCACTGCAATAATAATGCCTACCATTGCCCCAGTGAATAACAACGAGCTACCCCCCATACTTAATAAAGGTAGGTTTTGTCCTGTTACTGGCCCAAGTCCTGTAGCAACGCCCATGTGTACCATGGCCTGAATGACTAAACTAAAGGTTAGTCCCGCTGAAAGCAATCCACCGAAGGCTCGTCCAGAGCTATCGACAGCTTTCATGCCTCTGTACAAAAACCAGAGGTAAAGTCCCAACACAACGACTCCACCAATCATGCCCCATTCTTCAATAATAATGGCATAAATAAAATCTGATTCAGATTCTGTCAAAAAATATCGTTGCTGACTTTTTCCCGGCCCTTTTCCTACTATTCCTCCGTTAGCAATCGCATAGAAACTCCGCTCTATTTGGTAGTCGGTAGTCTGTGAAGCATCCTTACGTTTACTACCATTCCAATTGCTGGCAAAGTTAATCACACGATTTCGAGCCGTTTCAATACGACTCCCCGTTCCTGTCATGACCAGCAAAGTAGCGGTAATAAAAATACCTACTAAGGCCATGAGCAAATATTGACTGGGAACTCGCCCAAAAAACATCAATAAGAAACAAGTAGTAAATAAAAGTAAAGACGTAGAAACGTTAGTAAGTGCAATGGCCGAGCATACCAAAATGATTTTGATAATCATTGGTAAAATTTCTTTGAAAGTATAATTAACGTGCTGTCGCTTGGCTAGCATGGCTGCCAAGTTGGTGATTAAAGACAATTTGGCTAAATCGGAGGGCATGAAAGTTAATCCTCCTACGTGAATCCAACGATTGGCATGGTTGATTCCTTGTTCAAATTTATAAGCATAAATCAATAGCACAAAAGACAGAATTACGCCTGCATTGGAATACATCGCAAAACGATGGTAGTCTAATCGATGAAAAAACCACATAGACCCCAGCCCCAATGATACCAGAATAATATGCTTGATAATATGATAAAAAATACCTCCGCCATTAACCATCACCGCTAACTTTCCCGAAGCACTTGCTACTACAATGATACTTATCATTGATAAGGTAGCCACAATCGTCCATATTTGATGATCACCTTTTAGGTTATCCTTTAACCAATTTGTCACCATTTGTCACTAATATTTTTGAATGAAATTTCTCTTTAAGCAATTGTCAGCGCTGCTACAGCTTCTTTGAATTGACGACCGCGGTCTTCATAATTTTTAAATAAATCAAAACTCGCACAAGCTGGCGAAAGCAACACTACGTCTCCCTGACTAGCAAGTTCTTGTCCTAAATCTACGGCTTTTATTAGGCTATCCACCGAAAAAATCAAGGGTACTTTTTTTCCGAAGAAATCTAATAGTTTCTGGTTATCCGTACCCATACAGATTAAAGCCTTTACTTTTTGTTCTACCAACGCTTCAATCTGCCTGTAATCATTTCCTTTATCAACCCCACCCATAATCAACACGATTGGCTCGTTGAAACTTCCTAAGGCATAAAAAACAGAATCTACATTGGTTGCTTTTGAATCGTTCACGAATTTTACGCCTCCTATTTCGCCACAAGGTTCTAGGCGATGTTCAACGCTTTTAAAACTCTTCAGGCCTTCTGTTATTTTATCGTTTGCTATACCCAATACCTTGGCTACTAATATAGCAGACATCGCATTAATCGCATTATGTGAACCCTTGATAGGTAAGTCTGCCTGAGGAAATGAAAAATGATTACCTTGATAAGTAACTTCTAGGTTTTCATCCAGAAAATAACCTCCTTCAGCTACTTCTTCTTGTAATGAAACTGGTAGATAATTTATCGGAAATGTCTTTTTAGTCAGTTCATTGGCCAGTGCTTCGCTTTCTTGATAAAAAATAAAATTATCCGTTGGCGTCATATTTTGTAATACCCTAAACTTAGAATCAATATAGTTCTGAAATTCGTAGTTATATCTATCCAAATGATCGGGCGTGATATTCAACAAAATAGCAATATCAGCCTTAAACTCGAAGCAATTATCTAACTGGAAGCTACTAAGTTCCAACACAAAATAATCAAGCTTATCTTCAATTACTTGCTTGGCAAAACTTTCGCCTATATTTCCAGCTAAGCCAACATTCAAGCCCGCATTTTTCAGTAAATGATAGGTCAAGAGTGTAGTAGTAGTTTTCCCATTGCTCCCTGTAATAGCGATAATTTTTGCTTTGGTATAACGAGAGGCTAATTCTATTTCAGAAATAATAGGGATTATGAGTGATTTTAACTTCTGAATTAATGCTACTTTGTCTGGAATACCAGGGCTTTTTACTACTTCATCAGCATCCAGAATTTTGCTTTCAGTGTGTTCTCCTTCTTCAAAAGGAATTTCGTTCTGATTCAATATCTCTTTGTACTTATCTGATAAAATACCTTTATCCGACAAGAAAACCTCAAAGCCTTTTGCTTTTGCCAATAATGCTGCCCCAACGCCACTTTCTCCTCCGCCCAAGATTGCGATTTTTTTCATATTACAGCCTTTTATTAATCTCTAAAAATTCAATTTGCAAAGTAACCAAAATCTCTGCCCTCTTCTACTATTTCCATCGGAAAAATAAAAGCCCAAAGTTATTACACTTTGGGCTTCATTGAATGATATTGAATTATTTTATGCTTTTTCTTCTGTCGTTTTATCAGTCAATCCAGCTTTATTGGCAACTTTTACAATCATAAAAATCACAAAAGCAATAATCAAAAACTGCACAACAACTTGAATAAAACTTCCATACTTTACCTCGGCTTTGCCTACCATGACTGATAGTTTTGCAAAATCTTCTCCTCCCATTGCTATTCCAATTAATGGCATTAGGATATCATCTACTAATGAAGTAACAATTTTACCGAAAGCACCTCCGATAATTACTCCTATTGCCAAATCAAGAACATTTCCTTGGGCAATAAATTTTCTAAATTCTTTTAGCATTGTCTGAGTGTTTTTTGAAAACTATGAAATGAGTTAACAATGCTAATATGGTGAAAATTCTTAAAATGTATACAAAAAACCAAGCCCTAAATTTCTTGCCTGTTGGATTTTCGTACTCAAATCGTCGTCATACAATACAATTAAATCAAAAGTAGCACTAAAATATTTATTAATTTTTGCTGCTATTTTCGCATCTATTCTGTTATCAATATGCGCCAAAGAGTTGGCATTAATAAAAACCTGATGACGTAATTTTAGATTGATATTTTTAGCAATGTCTTTATCAAAATTCGAGACAATTTGGATAAGGGCAAAATCATTTCTAAATTTCGAACCTACATGAACACCATAAGCTACTTGCAAAGCACCCGTTACAGGGTCTCTTTCTCTTACACCGTCATCAGTAACGATTGTTTGACGGATAGCACCAGGAGAAAATACCATTCCAAAATATGGCTTGGGCTTCCATTCAAACCCTATCGATTCAGTAATATACGCAGGTGATAAAAAATTAGAGATTTTTATATCATTCGCTGCTACATCTCCATATTTATAACCCGAAGTAAACTGCGACTGAAAGTTAAACACACCTACCAAAGCCCAGTGTGTGGATAATTTATGACCAACCTTAGAATCAAAGAACAAACGGTCGATGCTCTTTCTAAAACCATTTCCATTATCAAGTAAGCCGTATTGCATTTGCAAATCGTTTACCCAAGTAGTTTTATCTCTGGCGTATTCTCTTTTTGTATTGAAAAAAACCGTAAAACCTGTGGCATTTTGTCCTCCGGGGCTCCAATTACTAAAACCTGCATTACTGAAATTAGCACCATATTGTGTTTTCTTCTTCCAGTACGAAGTATCTTTTTTTATTTCTTTAGGCTTTATTTCCTGAGGTTTTACTTCTTGAGGCTTTGATTCCTGAGGTTTAGTTTCTTGGTTTTTTTTATCCTGTGAAAAAGTATTCAATGAATAAAGTAGGCTTACAATAATGAATAGCAAATGTTGTTTCTTCATATAATATAATTTTTAGTCCGTTATTAATTTTTACAAATAACGGACTAAAATAATTTATTCTTATTTGGCACTGTAGTTAGGTGCCTCTTTTGAAATAGTAATATCGTGTGGATGGCTCTCTCTTGAACCTGCTGCTGTTATCTTTACAAACTTTGCTTTTTGCATCGCTTCTATGTTGCCAGCACCACAATAGCCCATTCCAGCCTTCAATCCTCCTACCATCTGATAAATGATTTCAGAAACTGCTCCTTTGAATGGTACTCTGCCTACAATACCTTCTGGCACCAATTTCTTGATGTCGTCTTCTGCATCTTGGAAATAACGGTCTTTAGAACCATCCTCCATCGCTTCAACAGAACCCATACCACGGTAAGTTTTATATTTACGTCCTTCAAAAAGTACTATTTCGCCCGGTGCTTCATCTGTACCTGCTAACATCGAACCAATCATCACAGTACTTGCTCCACCAGCAATAGCCTTTACAATGTCACCTGAAAAACGAATACCGCCATCTGCAATAATAGGTACGTTTAAGTCGGCAACAGCCAAGGCTGCTTCATAAACTGCGGTTAATTGTGGCATCCCAACGCCAGCAATAATACGCGTTGTACAAATACTACCTGGGCCTACTCCTACTTTAATAGCATCTGCACCAGCTAACGCTAACGCTCTTGCACCGTCGCCAGTAGCAACGTTACCTACAATAACATCTAAATTAGGGAAAGTCGCTTTTACTGATTTCAACGCATCAATTACTCCTTTAGAATGTCCGTGGGCAGTATCAATACTTACTACATCTACGCCAACTTTTACCAAAGCAGCTACTCTTTCTAATAAATCTGCTGTTACGCCTACAGCAGCACCTACTCTTAAACGACCTAAAGAATCTTTTGAAGCATTTGGGTGACTTTTTCTCTTCAAAATATCTTTGTACGTAATCAATCCAATCAATGTTTGGTTGGCATCAACGATTGGTAATTTTTCAATTTTATATTCTTGTAAAATGCTTTCAGCATCTTCTAATGAAATCCCCTCTTTGGCAGTAATAAGATTTACTTTGGTCATTATTTCTGTAACCAATTTTGTCAAATCTTTTTGGAAACGTAAGTCTCTGTTAGTAAGGATACCAATCAGTTTTCCACCATCGTTAACTACTGGAATACCACCTATTTTAAAATCACGCATGATACGATGTGCATCACCTAAGGTTTGTCCTTCAGTAAGCGTAATCGGATCTATAATCATTCCAGATTCCGAACGTTTTACTTTTCTTACTTGGGCAGCCTGTTGGGCAATAGTCATATTTTTATGAATGATTCCGATACCACCTTCTTGTGCCATAGCAATGGCTAAATCAGCTTCGGTAACAGTATCCATCGCAGCGGAAACAATTGGGGTATTTAAAACAATGTTACGAGTAAGTTTTGATTGCGTACTTGTATCTCGTGGAAGAACTTCTGAATAAGCAGGAAGAAGAAGCACGTCGTCATATGTGAGGGCTTCGAAAAGGAACTTGGATGTATCTAACATGGCAAATATCGTTGATATTGTTATTTGCAAGACAAAATTACTATCTTTTTTGTACTTTTAAAAG
>NZ_JBWKYN010000007.1:0-63893 GCF_059423785.1 Arcicella sp. GW458-12-2-14-TSB2
AATTTAGGATGTCCTAAATTTGTATATCATTACTTTGCATTTTTTCTAATTTGAATTACATTCACCAAGAATGAAAACGCCATTGAGAAATAAATATATTGTTTAGGAATATGGAAGTTTAAACCTTCTGCAATCAACGTAATACCAATCATCATCAAGAAGCAAAGGGCTAATATTTTTAAAGATGGATGTTTACTAATAAAGGCACTAATCGTTCCAGCGACCATCATCATAATTGAAATAGAAACGATTACGGCTGCATACATCACCCACAGTTCTTCCACCAAACCTACCGCTGTGATGATACTATCGATAGAAAATACTAAATCTAGGATAATGATTTGCCCGATGATTTTTGAAAAAGACGTATAAACAAAGGGTTTGTCTTCGTGTTCATCTTCGGTTTTTTCAAAGATTTCTTTGTTACTCTTGTACAACAGAAATAAACCTCCTACTATCAAAATTAAGTCTTTCCCAGAAATATCAATCCCCGAAACCACGAAAAGTGTTTTATCGAGCTTCATAATCCAGCTGATTCCAGCAAGCAGAATCAAACGGGTAATTAATGCCAAACTTAAACCAACCAGACGAGCTTTTTTACGTTTATCAACGGGGAGTTTATCGGATAGAATAGAAATAAAGATGATATTGTCGATACCTAAGACAATTTCAAGAACGATAAGTGTAATGAGTGATATGAGGATTTCTGTAGTCATTTTTGATAGATACTTAATTGAGTTATTCCATTGTAACAGGCAATATATCAAAAATATTGTGGAGATAATCACTTTTAACTACTTCTTAATGGCTATTTGCTATCATTCTTTATTTAATAGATGTCTTAATCTTGTTATGGAAGAAAATCTAAATGTAGAACTATTTTTATATGTCCATTTTTCATTAGGTCATGCGTAAAAACTATATCTTCAAAAAAACTTTCTTCTTGAAGAGAATATACAGTAATATAATTTGAGTAACTGTAATAGAACAAGCAGTAAAGACAGGTTGCCAAATTTCTGGTGTATATGAAATCAGTCCACCAAATAAAAAATTAGCAGTGTACCCAAAATTAATAATACCTTCAGATGCCATATAAATCAAGATGGAATTAGAACCAATCCAAACGAAAGGCAACGCCCATTTTTGTAGTTTCCAGAGGTCTATTATCAAATAAAACAACGTAAAAAGCAAGATTGAACATCCCCCAACGAAACATACAAATGAACTTGACCAAAGGCGTTTGTTAATAGGAAAAGAATAATCCCATAATAAGCCTATGACGATTAATATAAATGCAGCTAAGACCATCACTAATACTTTTTGATAAGCTGAAAAAGTATTTTTGGCTTTTAAAAAGGTAGCTGTAAATACGCCTAACATAGCCGTTCCGATGGCGGGAATAGTAGATAAAATTCCCTCGGGGTCATGTACTTTGCTGTGTAATCGTCCTGGTAATAAAATTCTATCAATATACGATTCTAAAGAACCTTCTTTGGTCAGTACGCCTGCACCAAAACCTGGTACGGGTACAAACTTCATGATTAACCAATAACTTACTAGAATAAATACAAACCAATAAATTTGCTTCAATGTGTTGTTATTCAAATAGATAATTCCTGCAAAAAACCAAGCCAAGCCAATTCTGCCTAATACACTGGCGATGCGTGTCTGTTCGTAACCATTCCATTTAAAAAGTCCGTTCACTACAATGCCTAAAAATATCAATATTACCGTTCGTTTTACCATCGCAACGTATAGCGACCTTTTTACTACATTGGGTAATTCATAGGCAGACTCAACAGAAGCTTCATTCACTTTCTTCTGCATCGAAAAGGGCATAGACGCCCCAGCAATGAAAAGAAAAAGCGGGAATATCATATCATAAAAAGTAATCCCATTCCAAGCAGTATGATGTAATTGTTCAGACATCCATTCAAACAGTGGAATATGCGTTGTTTCTGCTAAAGCGTGAATAATGTGTTCGCCACTCATTATCCAAAACATATCGAATCCCCTGAGTGCATCTAGGGAAACGAGTCTTATACTTTTTGGATTGTTATTCATAGTTTTGGTAGTTTGTTGTTGAATGCTTTGGTAAGTCGTAGAATGTATGACTCCCTCAAGGATAAGCTACCGTTAAGGCATCACGGTATTTTTTATACATTTTCAATGCCAATGAATGACTATTTCCTTTTGGTACAACAGGAAAATCTTGATGTGCTTTTACCCAATTCCATTCCCATTCACGAATGGTACGGTCAAAGTGTGCTAAATCTGGTTCTCTCTTCGTATTTAATGCTTGATTCAGTTCTGTAAAAAACATTTGCCATCTTGGTTTATAAAAATCATTCAATAGACCACTCCATTGGCGGTTAGCATATTCATGCAAAGGACTGTTGGCATCGCCCCAGAGCGTGATAATGTCCCTAGCATTTTGTTCATACAAGGCTTTTTCTTCACTAGTATTTCCCCAACTTCTAGCCGAGCTAATCCACGGGCCAAGCATAAAATCTTTTCTGGTAGCCAATAGCTCATCCATATCTGCAATCAAATCAATAAATGCTTGGGCATCTTTTTTGAATTGAGCTTCATCTTTTGCTTTGTAAGAATTCTTCCATTTTTTCTGCAAAACTAACGCATAGTTTGCCAACACTTGTCGTGTAATATCTACAAGGTCATACTGAAATCCGTCCGAATCAACTCCATGCTGAGAAGCTTGTACAAATAGATCCCAAGCTTTCAAAAAGTCTTTCGGAGGATAATTGAGCTTTGTTCTTGTCCAAACAGTAGTCGAATCAAATGTAGGGCGACCAGTAACGATTGACTCAGCACCATCTCTAATATCCTTGCCATTGTAAGCTGTTTGTCTTAATATTTGCCAAGCATCTACCAAGGTTTTATCATCTGTTTTATAACGATTCTTTGCATATATTACTAACCAATCGTTTAGCTCAATAGGTGTATCTTGCCAAGTATGTTGCATCATCAATTCATAAATCACAGGGTTTTGTTCTATTGCCTCCATTGTTAGCCCTATTCCTTGTAAATTCTTCGAATTAGGGTCATTCAAAGCCACAGCAGGGCCACTTGCTACACCATCCATGCGTCCAAAAAGATTGACGTTTCCGCCAAAATTATTGAGCATATTCCAAATCCAAGGCTTACCATGAAAAGCATTTGTTCTTTTCCAAACAGGTTCTATTTCGGTAGCCAAGTCTAACAAAAGCATCTTGTCGTCTGGTACAGCATTTAATAAAGCTTCTATCTGTGGAGCTTTCCAAAATTTTCTATCACTATAAAACAACCACCCCTGCATTACCCAAATAGCTTCAGGGTCGGCTTGCTTCATGCCATCATAAATTTTAGCCGTCAGCTTAGACAAAAAGGCTGGTTCGTCAGTCGGAGGCTCGTTTTCATTAAAAGTATCAGCAGAATACAAATGATTTGTGCCAAATAACTGTGTTTGTTTTTTGATAAACTTTTTGCCAAGTTCTGCAAAAAGTGGGTCTTCTGCATCAAGAATATAAGTGTCGCCAAAACCGTTTGTCCAGTTGGTTGCTTTTAGTTTGGCCTGTGGATATTTCTTTTTAAAAGCCGAAGGTACGTGTCCAGTAAAAGCAGGTAAAACAGGCTTCATGCCCAAGGCACGTTCTCTTGACAATATTTTTACTTGTAAATCCTTATGAGATTTCATCCAACTGAGTGGAAGTGGTCCACCCCAACCATCAAGATTTCCCATCCAAAACCACGAGAAATAAGCAGGCCCACTGAAGAAATCTTTTAGGTCTGTATCCGAAAATCCCATTTCATTATATACTTCTCGCCAAGTATATTCTTCGCCTGTGATGGCCAAAGGCATATTGATGCCATGCATCGCCATCCAGTCTATTTCTTGTTGCCATCTTTCCCAATTCCACCAAGACATACTGTAGTTGAATGTGCAATAATTAAGATAATAGCGATATTGGTAGGGTGTTTTTTTAGTGATTTTAGTGGAAAGTTTGGGTAAAGTTGTAGGTAAATCCAGATTTGTACCATTCCACGTAATCTGGCAGTGACAATATTCTGTTAAGTAATAATATAGAGCAGAAGCTACAGCTACGCCATTGTTTCCACTCAAAACAATTTTTTGATTTTTGCTCTCTATTTCAAAAAGGTCTTTTGGGGCAGTACTTGGTAATGACTTTACTTCAAAGTTATGTGCTTGTTTAGGAATAACCCTGCTAATAAGTGCTAAAGCTTCTTGTTTATTAAGCTGAGCCACAGCATAATGGCTACTAAAAAGCACCACAATGACCAATAAGAAAATTTGGTAAGTTAGTCTAGTCATGAGTAAGTATCTGTTTGTAAGTTATACGCTAAGCTCTGGCGGGAGTTAGCGCATAACGGGTAATAAAATGTTATAATAAAATCATTTCACAATTGAACTATGTATAATATACGTTTGTGAACACTATATATTGACAAGACCTTAAAAAATGGTCGATTTAATTAATAACCAGGATTTTGCTTTAAATTTGGGTTAAGCTGTAAGGCAACTCTTGGGATTGGGAAAATTCTATGATTAACATCTGAATCTGTTTTATAACCCCATTTACCCTCAAACTTACCAAAGCGAATCATATCATTTCTATGCCATCCTTCATAAGCAAACTCTCTTACTCTTTCTCCATAAAGTGACTCTAAATTTACACTTGTTAATGAAGCAGAAGTAGTTCTTTCAGATCTTACTTGATTTGTCAGAGAAAGAGCAGTTTGTCCTAATGTAGCTGCGCCACCTCTAAGAATAGCTTCTGCTTTCATCAACAGTATATCAGAATAACGGAAAATAGGAATGTCATTATTTTGATTTCTGCTTAATGAAGTACCATCTGCATAAAATTTATTGTTACGATAACCCATATTCCAAGCAATTTCATCATTTCCTGCATCAAAAGCAGCAACATCTTGACGAAGAATTACTTCTGGTGTTAAATTTACTTGATAAGTAACCGGAGTAGCTCCATCGCTACCTTTATAGAATTGGTCAAGACCTAATTTTGTTGTTTGAACAGTTATTGGAGAACCATCATCCATATATTGTAATCCAGTTAACCACTGACCGTTTCTTACATCATTAGCATCGTTAAAGTAGGCATAGTATTCTGGCAAAGTACTTTCAGGGCCACTTGGTGTAAATGGCAACTTAAATTTTGCACGCATACTTCTTGGAATGCTATATCGAGCATGCAAGTTTGTTGATCTAAATGGAAAGCTATTGGTTGAAGTTGCATCATAAGGAATCGCAAAAATAAATTCCTTTTTAGAAGGACCATTATCAGGATAAAACATTTTTAGATAGGTACTTCTAGGTTCAATAGCAAATAACCCCGAATTGATTATCTTGTCAGTAGCTGCAATACAATCATCGTATCTTTTTGTACCAGTGTAATACTCTGCGTTCAAATACATTTTAGCTAATAGAGCATAAGCCGTCCATTTATTAGGTCTTCCATAAGTAACCACACCCGAAGTTTCACTAAGATAAGGAAGAGCAGCATTAATTTCTTTCTCAATAAATTTGAATACATCTGCTCTTGCTACATTGGTTTTGGGCGTAAAATCTCCATAAACCGTATCAATCGGTACGTTACCGTAACTGTCCATCATCAAAAAATACGTAAAAGCTCTTACCATCTTTATTTCAGCAAGACTTGTATTTTTAGTGGCACCTGCTGGCATGGTTGTCGATAGAATATTTAACGTTTGGTTGGCAACGCCAATAGTTGTCGATAGCCAAGTCCAGTTCCCGTTAATAAAACCGTTGTCTTTTGTCCAAGTATGATAATGCATCGTTTGGCATTGTCCACCGTCAAACCAGTTCCCACCTCTTGCTGGCATAATAGATTCATCTGTACTATAAGATTGTTGTTGGAAATGTTCAACAGCATAATTACCTCTTAGTGAAACATATACAGGACCAGATGCCGAAATATATTGTTCAGTATTGGTCGGAAAAACGTCTGGAGTTAGTTCAGTCGTTACTGGCACGACTAAATCATGGCAAGAGAACAGTACACCCGAAAGTAGTACTGATAGTAATGTATATAAATATGACTTTTTCATAATTTCAGATTTTTAACAATTAAAATGAAACATTTACACCTATTAAGAAAGTACGCGTTTTTGGATAGAAGTTATTATAATCTACCCCTGGAGCGATACCTCCTTGGTTTACTTCTGGGTCAACACCTGTATATTTTGTTATCACAAAAAGGTTATTGACAGAACCGTAAATTCTTAGGTTTTTAACTGCTGAACCTAAGTTTTTGAAGTTATGACCCAAAGTAGCATTATCAAATCTGATAAAACTTCCATCTTCAATAAAACGTGATGAATAAAAATATGCATTATAATCTGAAGCCGATTCGTTGGCTGCATCTGCCAAGATATTAGCATATTGTACTGTGTTTGGTCTGAATAAGTCAGCACGCGTAGCATTGAAAATTTTATTGCCAAAAACGCCTCTGATGAATACATTCAAATCCCAATTTTTATACTTGAATGTATTGTTCCAACCTAATAATAATTTTGGTTGTGCACTACCTAAGTAATGATAATCAACTCCTTCTTTCGGTGTAGTCGTTAATTTACCATCAGCACCAACAAACTGAGAAACTCCTGAAGCATTTTTTCCTGCATATTCTAAAGCAAAAAATTGTCCGAGTGGTCTTCCTGATTTTAGAATTTGTAATGAACGTCCTGATTGTCCGCCACCTTCTGGGCGAGATAAAAGTACTGAATCTCCACCTGCAAATAAAGGATTGGTTAAACTTGTAATTACGTTACTGTTATGTGCAAGGTTAATGGTAGTTGCCCAGTTAAATTTGCCCTTATTGATTACCTTTGCATTAACAGTTAATTCAATCCCTTTGTTGTTGATACTTCCACCATTAGCAACAATACTTCCTACTGGTACAAGAATTGGGTCAACACTATAAGAATAAATCATTCCAGTAGTATTTTTATTATACAATTCTAATGAACCACTAATTTTATTATTAGCCGTTGCAAAATCTAGACCGATGTTCGTTGTGGCTGTTTTTTCCCATTTCAAATCTGGGTTTGCCGCTTTAGTTGGCCCGTTTGCAGCTACTAATGTACCATTATAGTAATATGTTCCTAAACCTCCTGAAATAAATTGAGAAGTATAAGCATTAAACCCTGAAGCGTTACCTGTTACACCATAACTTGCTCTTAATTTCAAATCACTCAAGATATCCTGATTTGCCATAAAATCTTCTTGACTGATTCTCCAAGCAGCACCCACTGAAGGGAAATATCCCCACTGATTATTTTTACCAAATACTGAACTACCATCTCTTCTTACTGAGCCTTGTAATAAGTATTTATTGTTGTAATTATAATTGAATCTAGCAAAGTCTGAAATTAATTGAGTCTCTTGATAAACACCGTCTGGTCCAAAACTAATCTGATAGCCTGAGATTCCATAAGGATTACTTAGTGCTAAGTTGTTATAACCTATGTTATCAACCGGTAAGTTACTGGTAGTTACTTGGAAGCCATCACCAATTTTATTGTTTTGCCAAGAATAACCTAGTACTGCATTAATTGTGTGATTGCCAAACTCTTTATTCCAAGTTAAATATGTTTCTAAAATTTTGTTCGTATTCTGGTACGAACTTCTACTAGCTTGACCGTCCTTACCAAATGTTTGCTGATAGTGAAAACCTAGACCAGGATCTGGGTTGTCATACATATTGTTATAAGTACTTGTATAATATTTATTGTAATATGTACCTTGTAGTGTATTAGAATTCATGTAAGAAAGGTCTAAATTATAAGTTAGACCAAATGGTAATTCTAACTGTGTTTTAAAACTTCCAATCAAATTACTATACTTGGTTCTCATTTGGCTATTATTAACCATCGCAACAGGATTGTAATAACCAGAGTTTTCTAAATTCTCAAAATAAGTACCATCAGCATTTGTAATTGGCGATACAGGTAAATAAGATGTTGACTGTAAAAGAACCGTATTTCTATAAGGAATATCCTCAGCATCACTGCTTGAATTAGTGATGGAGAAAGCAAATTTTAATTTGTCTTTCAAAGCTAATTGCTCAATCGACAAACGAGCGATTACTCTTTCTAAAGAGCTATTCAACAAAATACCATCTTTCTTTACATAGTTTAAACTTGCACTATAAGAAGTATGCTCGCCACCACCACTTACAGAAAGGTTGTGGTTAGTTGAAATAGCCTGTTTCTTTTGGATAGCAGATTGCCAATCAGTATCAGCACCTTTATCGTCTTTTGGAGAGAAAGAAATATTCAGTTTTTGCATAAACGCACGCAATTCTGAAGCCGTCATCATATCTAGTTTATTAGATACTTTTTCGAGACCCACAAATGAACTGTACGAAACTTGTGTTTGTCCTTTCTTGCCTTTTCGAGTTGTCACCATGATTACCCCATTGGCAGCACGGTTTCCATAAATAGCTGTTGCTGCGGCATCTTTCAGCACATCAATTGAAGCAACATCGTCTGGTGCAATAGTTGAAATATCAGCACCCGGTACTCCATCAATTACATAAAATGGGCCTTGTGAGCTATTCAAGGTTGAAGCACCCCTCAAAATCACAGCAGCAGGTTTGTTAGGGTCACCATTGGCGGTGATATTTAACCCTGGTACTTTACCTTGTAGTAATTGTCCGAGGTCTGTAATTGCCCCTTTGTTAAGCTCTTCAGTTTTAATAGTACTAACAGCACTTGAAAGTGTTTTACGTGATTGGTTTCCGTAACCTACCACTGCAATTTCTGCCAAAGATGTAGCTATTTCTTGTAAATTAATCGAAATAAATGTTTGGTTACCTACCAATACTTCTTTTGATTTATAGCCAATATAAGAAAACACAAGGGTTTCGTTTTTAGTAGCATTTAAGGAGAACTCTCCGTTTGGATCTGTTGTGGTTCCTCTGGATGTGCCTTTTATAGCAATATTTACGCCTACTAATGGTTTTGAATCAGTAGAGGAGATTACTTTTCCTTTAACAGTTTGTAATAGTATTTCAATAGGAAGTTCTAATTTAGGATTAACTTTTTTGGATTTGATGACAATGGTTTTATCAACAATCAAATAATCGAGGGGTTGATTGGCAAAACAATTCTCAAGGACTTCTTCAAGCTTAGCATTTTTAAGATTGATAGAAACCTTTTCTGCATTTAACAACAAATCTGTTTTATACCAAAAAGTATAATCGCTTTGTTTTTCAATCTCGTTGAATACTTTATTAATAGCGGTATTTCTAAGATTTAAATTAAACCTTTGTGAAAACCCAACAGCGCTTACCTGTAAATATATCGTCAATGATAAAATAAAGGTTAGTTTCATGACCCTGAAAAATTTAGTGGAAAATTGTTGTCCACGACAGGACGCCGAATTACACGGCAAACCCAGCCTAATTTGGAAAATAGGATTGCGATTCATACTTTTGTTTTGGGGTTAAATGAGATACTTGGAAAAATTATTTTAATCAAACTCCGATTTAGAGCGAAAACGTTGCCGCGTTTTCGCTTTTTCGTTGTTTAATGCCTTTTTGTGGATTGAGTGCCACTTTCACTGAAAATATGTTTAACAATTTTTTTATTTATACTCAGTATTTTTAAGCTTTCCAAACTATGGTGTTATCACTATTTTTTTGCCCTCTATCTTAAATTGTACTTCGCTCATTGATAATATTTTCAATACGTTCGATAAGTTGGTATTTCGTGGGAGCTTGCCCGTAAAATGTTCATCAGGTATTTTGCCAATATATTGAATTTCAACATCGTACCAACGTTCTATCTGTCGCATAATCATCTCTAAACTAGCATTATTGAACTGAAAATATCCGTTTTTCCAAGCAAGCTCTTCTTCCAGACTAACATCATTTATCGTTCTGAAAATATTATTATTAAAGCCCACTTTTGCTTGTTGACCAGGTTCTAATATCGTTGAATGGTCATCTTTACTAACTTTTACTGAACCTTCTAATAAGGTAGTCTTAATGGCTTTTTCGTTAGGATAAGCCATGATATTAAAATGTGTTCCCAATACTTCAACCTCTTGCCCGTTGCTGATGACTTTAAACGGCTTTTTAGCATTTTTCGCTACTTCAAAATATACCTCGCCAGTCATTTCCACTTTCCGTTCATTCCCTTCAAAAACTAATGGAAATCTTAGGCTAGATGCCGCATTCAACCATACTTTGGTGCCATCTGATAGCACCACCTGATACTGCCCGCCTTTTGGTGTCGTGACGGTATTATACATTGGTTGGGCGACAGCGGTTTTGTTAGATTGATATACTAGTTGTCCTTTTTCTGGCTTAAGGATATTGGTTTCCCCTTGTTTCCCTAGACTTCCGTTTTTTGAATCATCCAATACTACTTTAGTACCATCATCAAATGTTAGAATCGCTTTGTCGCTACCGGGCAATACATCATTTTTTTCAAATTCTTTTACTTGAACTATTCTGTTTTCTGTTCTTTTATCAACCGTGTTATATTGAAACCATGCGAACAACCCAACTGAAATAATTAAGGCAATCGAGGCTGCTATACTGTAATTAATACGCCAAAAGCCAATACTTGGTTTATTTTCTTCTTCTGAATATTCATTATCTTCTTCAACAACTGGATTTTGTGTAAATATTTTAGACATTATTCTGTCAGACATTTCTGTAGGCATCTCCAGATTTGATTCATAGTTTTGCCATGAACTATGCAAAATCTCTTCAAGTTCAGTTTCAGAAGCCGTATTTGCCCATTGCATCAGTTCATACTTTTCTGCTTCAGTACAAGTATTACTGAAATATCTTTCCACTAAAAAACTGATTCTCTCTGAAGGCATATCACATCAATGGATTTCGTCCCTTTTAGATTATAATATTGATAAGTCAACAATCAATAAAACTACTGTTTTTTGATGTTAACTAAATAGAAGACAATTCTGGGAAAAGATAGGACTAGTCGATGTTAAATAATTTTTAAATTATTTTTTTATGGCAATCCAAAACATGTAAAAAAGGTAGAATGCAGCTTGATATTTAAGCTTATGTTTTATCGTGTTGAGGGCTTGAATGATGTGGTTTTTTACTGTAGAAGGTGACAGATTGAGCATATCTGCAATTTCATCGTGTTTTAAATGTTGTTCACGACTTAATTTAAAGATAAGTTTTTGTTGGGGAGGAAGGTTTTCAATAATTTGCTTCAACAGTTTTTGTGTTTCATCAAATTGGATAATATTATCAGTTGAATATACTTCGATGCTTTGAGTATCAAAATATTCAGCATACAAAAGCGTCTGCCTTGCCATGCTTTTAAAAGCATTCAAGGCTTGATTTTTTGCCATCCTGAACAAATAAGCATCAAACTGAACGATATTGACTAGTTCACTTTTATCCTTCCAAAGTTTCAAAAAAAGCTCTTGAATAATGTCTTCTGTTATCTCGTTAGAGTCTGTCAATCGATACAAATAGCCATATAACTTATTTTTATAAGCATGAAAAAGCATCGTAAAAGCTTGTTCATGGCCAGATGACGCAAGCGTTAACAGTTCCTTTTCATCATATAAAAACTTTGGGGTCATTCAGTTAAAATAATTGCGTTTTCAATAAAAAAAGACACTTAATCTTTAAATATACTTAATTTTTTTAACAAAATGTGCTGATTTCTTAACTAGCTTTTTAAATAATTGATTTTTGTAGCGATAATAAGGCTTTAATAGTTTTGAAAAAATAGCCCTTTTTGACCATATTTTACACTTCAAAGATGAGTAAAAATTTTCTCTTACTAGATTTTTAAAACAACTATTCAAACCAAATTTTTCTTCCTTTTATCTTTAATTTCTTTTGTTCTTGCATTAGTTTAATTGTTCTGATTACAGTTTCTACCCTTAATCCCGTTAAATCAGCAAGATTTTGTCGAGTAAGATTTACTTCAAAAACCCCTTTAACTCCTTCTTTTTTCTTTAAGTAACTAAGCATCGAAACGATGCGGTGTTCAGCATCTTGAGTGCTCATATCTTTCATAATCATGGCTTTGTATTGTAGCCTATTCGAAAGAATATGTGTGAGTTTTAAATGAATATCAAAATTATCTTGTAATAAAGCTATCATTGCCTGATAGGATAGCTTATATACTTCGGTAATTGTAGTGGCGATGGCTGTAGCAGGGTAGGGGAAAAGCCCTAATAATGGAGGTTCGCCTAAACCTTGACCATCCGAGAAAATACCTTGAATAAATTCCTTTCCTTCTTCCGACCAATTCAATACTTTAATCTCGCCATTGATAATTTGATAATAGAAATGTGCGTCAGCTCCTTCTTCAAAAAGCACTTCAGTTTTCACCAATACTTTACGGGTGGCACCAAATTTTTCTAAAATAGCTGGAGGAATCATTGCATACAAGATTTTAACAAAGATAACGATGGAATATAAAATTACAGATTGTTTGTAACACGATGTTAAACTTCTATCCTCAGCATTATTTTTTATAATATGATTTAGGTCATAAACTGGAGTGGTAGGCTACTTGCAAATTTGTATCATAATCAAACACAAAATAATTATGAATGCGCTAACAAATCAATATGCTATTTTTTTTGAACAACAAGAAAATAATCGTGCTTTCTGGAATGGATTTTCACTGATGATTCAAGCCACTATTTTGACTCCCCTTACTTTAGTGAGTATGAATGTCTATAACGGTGGCGACTGGCAATTAGCAGCTTGTGTACTTTGTTTTTTTAGTGTACTTATTCCTATACTTTCCGCTCAACCAGTCAGGATTGGCGTAACCATTTTCTGGATTAGTGCGATAGTTCATAGTTTTATTATTGGCTTCAACATACTGAGCTAGCATAGTAAATCAAATATCATCACCACTATTAATAGCAATAATATCATGGAAATCGGAAGTTTATTAGGAGGACAATACCCACTTGTTGAGAAAAAGATGCAAGTACTCCAAGAAATAGCAGGGGCAAAAATTATATGTAAGTCGTTTGAAACAGGAGATAAAATGCCATCGCATAGTAACCCAACAGACGTATTTGTGATAGTGCAATCAGGGAAAATGGAAATTAAGCTTGAAGGAGTGGCGAATATTTTTCAAACGGGTGATTTTATTCATTTTCAAGGGAAAGCTCTGCATGAATTATTATGCCTCGAAAATGCTAAGATTTTAATTATTAAATAAGCGAGCTATATCTATTTGTTTATCCTTCATGGAAATGAAGGATAAACTTTTGTACACAGGTTGAATTGTTTACTTTGGTTGTATAGTAAAGCCAGCTTTCTGCACAGCCTCAATTACCTCTTGACTCGTTAGTTCGTCTTCACCTGATACTTTAAGGGTTTTATCAGGATTTTCAATATCTACTTGCCAATTTTCTATATTCTCTACTTGGTTGAGAAAAGGTTTTACTTTAGCTACGCAATTATTGCAATTGATATTGGTTTTGAATGTTAAAGTTGCCATCTTGGATTGTGATTTAATGATGATACCAATCATCTATATTTTAAACGAATACTATTACTTACTACTGAAACCGAACTGAGTGCCATTGCCGCACCTGCTATCATGGGATTGAGCAAAAAACCATTGAATGGGAATAATACGCCTGCTGCTAATGGGATGCCTATTAGGTTATAAATAAATGCCCAAAATAAATTCTGATGAATAGTTGATACCGTTTGCCTAGAAAGCCGTAAGGCATTCGGAATTTTTAGTAAATCAGAAGATATTATAGTCATTTTGGCTACGTCCATTGCTATATCCGAGCCCTTGCCCATCGCAATGCTAATATCTGCTTGAGCTAACGCTTGCGAGTCATTGATACCATCACCAACCATCGCCACTACTTTGCCTTCTTTTTGCAATTGCTTAATAAACAGTGCTTTATCATTGGGTAGTAAGCCCGCCTGTACATTTGTAATACCTACTTGGCTTGCTACTTTTTCTGCTGTTAAAGCATTATCACCTGTCAGCATATATACGTCAATGCCCTGTTTTTGTAATTGTTGAATGGCTTCAGCAGAAGTACTTTTGATTTTATCTGTTATAGCAATGATGGCTATTACCTGAGCCTCATTTGCAAAAAGAACTACAGTTTTCCCTGACTTTTCTAAAGAGATAACTGCTTTATTATCAATAGTCTTTATGATATTTTCTATCCATTTCGGACTGCCGACAAAATACTTTTTACCTTCAAATGTAGCCTGTATTCCTTTGCCGACGATATTTTCAAAATCAATAAGCGTTAAAGGTTTTGTTCCTTCTGATTTTAGATATTGAGTCACTGCTTCTGCTAAAGGATGTGTAGAAAGACTTTCAAGGGATAGTAAAATACTTTTGAAAGTTTCGTTATTGGGTTCATTTACCCATATTAAATCACTTACAGAAGGTCTGCCTTCGGTTATTGTGCCTGTTTTATCTAAAATAATGGCATTGACCCTGTGGGCAATTTCCAAACTTTCAGCATCTTTTATCAAAATTCCGTTTTCGGCACCTTTCCCTACACCAACCATAATAGCGGTAGGCGTAGCCAAGCCTAAAGCACAGGGACAGGCAATGACTAACACTGAAACTGAAGTTAATAAAGCATGCGTCAAAGCATTTTCTCCTCCGAAAATTATCCAAACGATAAAAGTTATAACCGCAATGCCTAAAACGATAGGGACGAAAATACTAGCAATTTTATCGACTAATTTTTGTACGGGAGCTTTACTGCCTTGGGCTTCTTGTACCAATTGGATAATCTGGGCTAAGAATGTTTCATCACCTACTTTTTCAGCAATGAATTTGAAACTACCTTGCTGATTTACAGTACCAGAATATACCTTTGAACCCTTACTTTTTTCTACAGGCAAAGGCTCACCACTCATCATGCTTTCATCTACAAATGAATTTCCAGAAAGTACTTTCCCATCTACAGGTATCTTATCACCCGGACGAATCAAAATTCTATCACTTACTTGTACATCAGCAATGGCTATTTCTTTTTCTACGCCATTATCAATTATTAAAACTGTTTTGGGCTGTAAACCCATTAATTTTTTGATGGCAGTAGAAGTATTTGCTTTAGCGTTTTCTTCTAATAATTTGCCCAACATAATAAATACAATGACCACCGCAGCAGCTTCATAATATACATGTGCATGTAAGCCTCTATGATGCCAAAACTCAGGGAACAGCGTATTATATAAACTGAACAGAAAAGCAATACCAGTACTTAAAGCCACAAGTGTATCCATATTAGCACTTCCAGCACGGGTTTGTTTAAGCGCATTGACAAAGAATTGTCGCCCAAACCAGAGAAGAACAGGGGTAGTAAGTACCAACTCTATCCAATTAGCATAAGGCATATCCATCAAAAACATCCCAATGATTACCACAGGGAACGTAAGAATACTCGCCCAGATTAAGTTTTGTTTGAGTGTTCTATAATGATTTTGTTTAATGAGGGTTTGTTGTTCTTTGGCTTTTTCGGGCGTTCCCAAAATTAAGCCGTAGCCGATTGCTTGGAGTTTTCCCTGTAAAAATTCTGGAGAAGTAAGATTGGTATCAAATTGAATTTTAGCCGATTCGCTTGCAAAATTTACACTTGATGCTAATACGCCATTTTGCTTATGAAGGATATTTTCAACACTGCTAGCACAAGCAGCACACGTCATCCCCGTAACGGGGATAACCAAGGTTTTGATGTTATGTTGAATACCTGTTTCGCTTTCCATGATTTGTGAGATATTTTAATAACACAAAATTATGGTAAAGTATTAGCAGACATATTATATAATTATGGGTAAAACTTACATAATTAATCGGTCACAGGTTTTTTCCTTCTTTTCAATACAAGACTATCCGCTGGATAAGTAGCCTTTAACGTGTCCATCTGAGCTTTTGCCCAATCAATAAGTACTTTCTTTTGAGTTTCTGTCAGATTAGCTTCTTTGTGTAAACCTAAATAAGTGTATGAAGGTAAAGGCATTTCTCCCTTTTCTATTTGTTCAACTGTTTCTTTTAATTTATGGTTTTGTACAGCAATGGGAAGTTTAGTGAAAGTTGAAAAATTAAGTTCTTCTTTCCCTTCTTCTACATGATGATTAAGCCAAAAAGCAACTGGCTGAATGTTAGCGTACCACGGATATGCTGTTTTGTTACTGTGGCAGTCGTTGCAGGCTACCTTTAAAATATCCTTCACTTCATTTGTTACTACATATTTAGTAGAAATATTATAGGTTTGGTCGTCGGAAAGATTTCTTTCAGGGCGGATAAATTGGATTAATACTAATACAATTACTAATGCGAATAAGATTTTGTTTTTCATGGTTAATGGGAGTGTCGTTTATAACTGATGATATAAATGCAATAGTAATTAAAATTTGTATCATCGCAAATGATAGGAATCAGCTTCTTAGAGAAAAATATGAGTTGGCAAAGTTGAAAGTATAAAAATTGTCTAGGCTGTAAAGTAAAATGCCTAAACTTTTCAAAAGTTTAGGCATTTTACTTTATACTAACTTAAAAATCCTATCCATTAAAAGCCACTTTTCACCCTCTTTGGCAATAGGTAAGGCTGATTGGTATTTCCACATTAGTTTTTCCCATTCTTGTACTTTAGGATTATTAGCATCCATTTCTCCTTTTTTATCAAACGAAAAATCATCTTCCGTTTCCATAATCATGAACAGTCTGTTCATAATTCGATAGATTTCCATATCTATAACCCCAGCGTTCAAAATACTAGCTTTTATTTCTTCCCAAACGTTTTGATGATAGGCTTCATATTCAGCGATGAGCTGCGGGTCGTCAACTAAATCAAGGGCAAGACAAAATCTTTTCATTTTATTATGTTATATTTTTGAGTGATACACCCAAAAGACAAAAGTAAGTTTGAATACTCTTTTTTGATAGGGGTAATATTATTCATTCCAAGCATTACCGACTTTATCCAAAGGCATACAAGCAATAAATTCTCCCGGGATAGGGTCATACGAAAGTATTTCTTTACCTATTTTTTCAGAAGTATAATAACCCAATAATGTCAGGCTTTTGAGCCTCCTGAAAAATGAAATAGGGTCTGGTTTTGCTACTAAAGTAATGCCCCAAGCACTAGGAGGGAGCTTGCCTGCTTCTTTATCTGCTTTTAATAAAAAGGCTTCTCTTTCAGCCTGCGTACATTCAATGAAGGGCTTTTTGTAGGCTTTTTCACAACTTTCATCAAACTTTTCTAAATCTTTTACAAAGGCTTTCTGGTCTTCTTCCGAAAGCATATCTTTTAACATTTTATCAATAAACTGAGGTACGCCAAGCTCTTTTGCTCCGGGTGTTTCTGTTTTAGGTAAAATCGTTTCTGTGATTTCTGCAATCAGGTTAGCGTGATTGTTTGAAAGAAAAACAGGCTTCCAGTTTAACTGCGCTTCTTTTTGGCAAGCAATAAAAAGTTCGGACAAGGCACCGGCTGATAAACTGTAACCTAAGAATAAGGATGTATTTTTAAGGACTTCTCTGCGATTCATGATGTTACAAATTTTTACGGTTTAACTCATTCACAGCAAAATCGACAGCACGTGCTGTAAGTGCCATATAAGTAATAGAAGGATTAACACAAGAAGCAGACGTCATACAAGCCCCATCTGTTACAAATACATTAGGCACTGAATGAATTTGATTATTGCCGTTGAGTACAGAAGTTTTAGGGTCTTTTCCCATTCTAGCCGTTCCCATTTCATGCACGCCTACGCCTAGTCCACCAGCATTATCAAATGTTTTTACATTTTTAAAACCTGCATTTTCCAACATTTCGGCAGCATCAATCCTGATTTGCTCACGCATTTTCATTTCATTTTCTTTCAATCCGGCATCAAAAACCAATTGTGGAATTCCCCATTTGTCAGTTTTCTCTGAGTCTAAGCTTACCATATTGTCGTGGTATGGTAATACTTCCCCAAAACCCATCAATGCCATTCCCCAGCCTCCTGGCTTAAATAACGACTCCTTAAAGGCTGCCCCAACGCCCTCTTCGCTTACACCTCTTCCCCAGTTACCTCTGCCACCACCTGCTCCTTGATAATCATAACCACGAATAAAGTTTGGATTTTTAGAAGCGTCATTCAAATTTACATACCTTGGAATGAATAAACCT
Organism: Arcicella sp. GW458-12-2-14-TSB2; assembly: GCF_059423785.1. Taxonomy (NCBI): domain Bacteria; kingdom Pseudomonadati; phylum Bacteroidota; class Cytophagia; order Cytophagales; family Flectobacillaceae; genus Arcicella; species Arcicella sp. GW458-12-2-14-TSB2. Next base: position 18,191 of record NZ_JBWKYN010000007.1, read on the forward strand.
GTTGGTTTACGCCCTTTGTAGTATTGGTCTTCAAAACCATCATAAGACCCCATGGCTCCTGTTCTATAGTGATGATCCATTAAATTATGCCCTAATTCACCACTATCATTCCCCATTCCATTGGGGAAACGGCTTGATTTGGAATTTAATAAAATCTGAGTGGTGGCTAAAGTAGAAGCACAGCTAAAAATGATTTTGGCTTTGAAAATAATCTCTTCTTTTGTTTCGCTATCAATTACCCTTACGCCTGTAGCACGTTGTGTTTTTTCGTCATAAATGATAGAATGAACGATAGCGTTTGGACGAATAGAAAAGTTGCCAGTATTGTTTGCAGCGGGTAAAGTAGCAGAATTACTACTAAAGTATGCCCCGAACGGACAACCCCTTGAGCATCGGTTACGGTTTTGACATTTGCCACGCCCTAAAGCTAAGTGCTGTGGTTGTGGCTCAGTAAGGTGTGCTACACGTCCTGTAGTTACTGGGCGACCATTGAATTTTTTAGCTACTTCAGTTTTAAAGTGTTTTTCTAGGCAGTTTAATTCAAATGGAGGAAGGAATTCTCCATCTGGCAAATGGTCAAGACCTAATTTCTCGCCACTTACGCCCACAAATTTTTCTACATAAGAATACCAAGGAGCCAAATCTTTGTAACGAATTGGCCAGTCGATAGCAATACCATCTTTTGCATTGGCTTCAAAATCTAAATCGCTCCAACGATACACGTGTTTTCCCCAAGTGAGTGAACGCCCCCCAACATGATTACCCCGAATCCAGTCGAAACGTTGTTTTTCTTGGTATGGATTATCGACATCATTGGCAAAAAAATGTTTGGTGGATTCACCAACAAACCCACTTCGTATCTGGATGTGTTGCTTTTGTTGGTCTTCATACGAAAGTCCACCACGATGTTCAAGTTCCCAATGATCCAACATCATGGTTGGGTAATCTTCTACATGGTTTACCATTCTTCCCTTTTCAAGGACTAATGTTTTTAAGCCTTTCTCACAAAGTTCTTTAGCAGCCCAACCGCCACTCATTCCAGAGCCAATCACGATGGCATCGTAGGTATTATCTTTATTGATTTTAACGTTCAGATTTGGCATAAATTAATTATTAAATTGCATTCCTCTAAGGTCGAGGATATTTTTTGAAAATGCAATTTTTAATGATAGCTAATCTCTCGAAAACAAACTTGATTCTCGAATAATCAATTCAGAACGTAAAGTAATCGTAGTGGTAGTATCCAGATTCATATTGCCTTTTAAGTGATTTATCAAACTTTTTACAGCCATTTCCCCCATTTCTTTAGCAGGATAATGAATAGTAGTTAGCTTAGGTGAAATTACTTGTGCAACAGGGTCATTATTAAAACCTACTACAGAAATATCTTTAGGGATATCTATATTCAAATCTTTCAACGTGGCGATACAACTAACAGCACATAAATCACTGGCAATAAAAAGCGCATCGGGTTTGTTGGCTAATGCCTTTATTCGATGAGCTATTTCTCGACCAGCCTCTAGGTTGAGGGCTGTAACCCAAACATAATCTTGATTCAGAGGAATGCCTTGTTCTGTAAGTGCTTGTTGATATCCTTTAAGTCGGTCGGAATAAACATTCCTTTTTAAATTACCTGTAATATGGACAATATTTCTTCGGCCTTGTTCAATCAAGTGTTTGGTGGCTTCATAACCCGCCTTGGCATTATCAATGACGATGTCAGGACAATCACTATTCTCAAAAATACGGTCGAAGAAAATCAAAGGAATTTTCTTTTTCAGAAAAGGCTGAAAATGTTCAAAGGAATCAGTATCAAAAGCTACAGAAACCAATAGGCCATCTACCCGACTGCTAAACATTGTTTTAGCATTGGCGATTTCTTTTTTTTGTGATTCAAGCGATTGACTAATAATCAAATTAAAACCTTCTTCATTAGCCACTTTCTCCATCCCCGCAATAACAGTAGACATGATGTAACTATTCAATCTAGGCACAATAACACCGATAGTATTCGTTTTTTGTCTACGAAGATTACTCGCAAATTTATTAGAACGATAACCCAATTCGGTGGCTCTGGCATTGACTAATAACTTCGTTTTTTCATTAATGGCAGGATGATCATTTAAAGCCCTGCTGACAGTTGCAGGGGATAACTTTAATTGACTTGCGATGTCGTAAATAGTTATTTCTTTACTCATGATATAAATTTTAAGACCCTTCTAGATTCCTATTGCTAGAATATCATGCTTGGGATTTCTTTCATTGGATAATTATGGTACAATTATAAAACAATTTTATGCAACAATTGAAAATATTACAGTATTAATGTTTATAAATGATTTGACCTTTCTTAACCTGATTTATCATTTAATGGTCATTTATGCCCTTTTTGACTTCTATTTTAGCTTTTTCATTTTTTGTGAAACTAAATAGTAAAATATTTAATTGGAATAATTATAAAATATCTATGCAACCGATTGCATAATAAAAATTAATTTCCATCTTTACATTCTCAATTAAAATAACAATATTTAGGTAGGATAAACCAGTAGATATACTACGCTATGATACTTTTGATACCAGCGACATAAGCATTGTTTTACATCAAATAGTATAAAAATATTTATACAAGATACTATTGAATATTGATTTAATAAGCATGCTGATTTAAATAGTGAATAAAAGCTTGTAGCATGAAAAAACACATTAGTTATCAAGTAAAGCATTAAGAACCTTTTTAATTTTTGAATATAAAACGGATATGTCACAAGAACAGAAAAATGTAATATCTAGAAGACAATTTCTTGATTTAGGTATTAAAGGAACTTTAGCAAGTTCTATCATTACAGGTTTTCCAACCATTGTTCCAGCTTCTGTGTTTGGGAAGAATGCTCCCAGTAATAGAATAAACATCGGGGCAATTGGTACAGGGAGAATTTCAAGAGGGCATGATATGCCTGGCGTTTGGAAATTCGATAATGCTCAGATAATGGCTGTGTGTGATTTAGACAGCAATCGTGTTGAATCAGCTAAAAAGCTAGTAAATGATTTTTATTCAAAGAAAACAGGAAAAGAATTTGACGGTGTAAAAACCTATACAGATTATCGAGAACTGTTACTCAACAAAGATATTGATGCGGTATTGGTAAGTACGCCTGACCATTGGCATGCGCCTATTGTGATTCATGCTGTAGGTGCCAAGAAAGATGTATATATGCAAAAGCCCGCTTCTTTGACTATTTCAGAAGGAAGAATGATGGCTAATGCCGTGAAAAAATCGGGAAGAATCGTACAGGTAGGTAGTCAGCAACGTTCATCAAACCAATTTAGGTATGCCGCAGAATTGGTAAGAAATGGTAGAATAGGCACTTTAAAGACTGTTTATGTGGGCTTGCCGGGTGACCCATCAGGTGATGAAGAACCTCAAATGCCTATCCCGAAAAACCTTAATTATGATATGTGGCTGGGAACAACGCCAGACGTATATTATACAGAAAAAAGAGTACACCCACAATCAGGTTTCGACCGCCCCGGTTGGTTGCGTTGTGAGCAATTTGGTGCTGGTATGATAACAGGATGGGGTTCTCACCATATCGACTGTGCACACTGGGCTATGAATACAGAACATACAGGCCCTATTGAGATTTGGGGTAAAGCAGATTTCCCTAAAAAAGGACTTTGGAATGTTCATGGAATTTTCAGAACTGAGGCAATGTATGAAAACGGCGTAAGGATGGTTGTAAGCAATGAACTGCCCAACGGTATTAAATTTGAAGGAACTGAAGGATGGATTTTTGTATCAAGAGGAGACGCTGCCGTTACTTCAAGCGACCCTACAGCGAAACAAAATGCCCCAAAAGCATTGGACGCTAGCGACCCTAAAATAATAACTTCTGTCATTGGTGATAACGAAACTCACTTAACAGTTAGTAAAGACCATCATGGCAACTGGTTGGAAAGCATTGTATCTAGAAAAGAACCAATTGCGCCCACAGAAATAGGACATCGTTCATGTACTGCTTGTTTGTTGCATCATGCAGCGATGAAGCTTGATAGAAAACTATTTTGGAATCCAAAACAAGAAAGATTTATCAATGACCCAGAGGCAAATTTACTGTTAGCCAGAGAGCAACGAGCACCTTATGCTATCAAAATTTAACAATGAGTTATTTAGAGAATAAAAAGAGATAATAATGAAAGTAATCAATAAAACGCTTTTGTGCATTGGATTAGGATTGTGTTCAAGTGTATACGCACAAGCACAATCAGCGGCAGCAGTAAAAATAATCACCCTCGACCCTGGGCATTTTCATGCGGCACTAGTTCAAAAAAATATGTATCCAGATGTAAGTCCGATAGTACATGTTTATGCTCCTGTTGGAAACGACGTACAATTTCATATTGATAGAATCAATTCTTATAATGCTCGGGCAGATAATCCTACTCATTGGCAAGAAAAGTTATATACTGGGAGCGATTACCTTGAAAAGATGCTATCTGAAAAAGCAGGGAATGTGATAGTGATAGCTGGAAACAATAGAATCAAAGCAGATTATTTAGAGAAATCGGTCAATGCAGGATTCAATGTGCTTGCTGACAAACCGATGATAATTGATGCAAAAGATTTCACGAGATTAAAAGCTACTTTTAGCAATGCTGCTAAAAAGAAAGTACTGCTTTATGATATCATGACAGAACGCTATGAAATCAGCACGATGCTTCAAAGGGCATTTTCAGGGATTCCTGATGTGTTTGGTACGTTAGAAAAAGGAACACCTGATAATCCTGCAGTTACTAAAGAAAGCGTTCACCATTTTTATAAGTATGTATCTGGCAGTGTATTAACGCGACCAGCTTGGTTTATGGATGTTGCTCAACAAGGCGAAGGTATGGTGGATGTAACAACGCATTTAGTTGATTTAATTCAATGGGAATGTTTTCCTGAGCAAGTAATTGACTACCAAAAAGATATTGAAATAACGAATGCCAAGCGTTGGACGACAGACATGACCTTGAGTCAGTTTAAAACGATTACTAAAACAGACGGTTTTCCTGCATTTTTGAAGAAAGACTTAGCCAATGATACTACCCTAAAAATATATGCAAATGCAGAAATCAATTATCAGCTAAAAGGTGTTCATGCCAAAGCTTCTGTAATATGGGCTTATAAAGCACCAGAGGGTGGTGGCGATACGCATTATTCTATCATGCGTGGTACAAAAGCTAATCTTATTATTCGTCAGGGAGCAGAACAAGGGTATAAACCAACATTGTATATAGAACCTATCAATCCTGCTGATACTTACGAACCTACTCTTTTAAAAGCAGTAACAGCCTTGCAAAAGAATTTTGAAGGAATTGCTGTAAAGAAAAATGCAAAAGGGTGGGAAGTGTTGATACCAGAAAAATATAAAGAAGGTCACGAGGCACATTTTGGAAGAGTTACAGAAAAATACTTAGACTTTTTGAAAGTAGGCAAACTGCCCGCTTGGGAAGTTCCCAATATGATTTCAAAATATTACACAACAACCAAGGCTTTGGAGATTGCTAAAAAAACTCAATCTAACAAGTAGAAAAACTGAAAAAAACGATGGAAAACGGACAAAACAATCGCAGAGATTTTCTTAAAAATACGCTTTCTTCAGCAGCGGGCATGGTGTTAATGTCGGGTGTTTCGCAAGAAATCATGGCTAGTGCTACCAAAATAGAAACTATTAGTTCACCATATATTCATAGACACCTTGCGCCTAAAATTAAATTTGCAGTAATAGGAATGAACCACGCCCATATTTACAGTCAAGTTGAGGCAGTAATTCGTGGGGGAGGAGAATTGGTTTCATTTTATGCTAAAGAGGCAGATTTAGTAGCCAATTTTGCCAAAAAATATCCAAATGCTAAGTTGGCTTCGAGCGAAACAGAAATTCTGGAAGATAAGTCGATACAATTGGTGTTGAGTTCGATTATTGCTAATGAAAGAGCTCCACTAGGTATCAGAGTAATGAAGCATGGAAAAGACTATATGTCGGATAAACCCGGTATTACAACGCTTGAACAATTGGCAGAAGTAAGGAAAGTACAAAAAGCTACCAAGCGAATTTACTCTATCATGTATAGCGAACGCTTTGAAAATAAAGCGACAGTAAAGGCTGGAGAACTTGTAAAGGCTGGTGCTATTGGTAAGGTAGTACAAACTATTGGTTTGGGCCCTCATAGAATTAATGCTAATTCAAGACCTGCTTGGTTTTTTGATAAAAAACAATTTGGAGGTATCCTGTGTGACATTGGTTCGCATCAATGCGACCAGTTTTTGTTTTTTACAGGCTCAACAAAAGCAGAAGTAGTAGCTTCACAAATTGCTAATGTCAATCATCCTCAATACCCATTATTTGAGGATTTTGGTGATGTGATGTTGCGTGGAAATGAAGGCTCAGGCTATGTTAGGGTTGACTGGTTTACACCAGATGGGCTGAAAACTTGGGGAGATGGCCGCCTTACTATTTTGGGTACGGAAGGATACATTGAGATTCGCAAGAATATTGACATAGCAACCTATGAACACGGGAATAATTTATACTTGGTAAATAACAAGGAAACTAAATACATAGATTGTAGCAACGAGTTTTTACCTTATGGAGAACAATTAGTGAACGATATTGTGAATCGTACAGAAACGGCGATGACGCAAGAACATTGCTTTTTGGCAACAGAATTATCTATTAAAGCGCAGACACTAGCACATAAGTTAACAAAAGCATAAGGATTTTGTACCTATCGATTTTTAATTATTAGATTACATAATATGAGTATGATGCACACAATGCGTTGGTTTGGCCCCAACGACCCCGTTTCACTGATGCACATTCGACAAGCAGGTTGCTCGGGTGTAGTTTCGGCTTTACACCAAATTCCTGTAGGAGAGATTTGGACTGTCGAAAAAATCAAGGAACGCATTCAGATAATAGAAGAAGGTAATGCACAATATAGTCCGCTTACGTGGGCGGTGGTAGAAAGTTTACCTGTACACGAGGACATCAAAAAAGGATTGCCTTCGCGTGAGCAATACATTGAAAATTACAAAACATCGTTACAGAACCTAGCTACTTGTGGCATCAAAACGGTTTGCTATAACTTTATGCCCGTATTGGATTGGTCTCGTACTAATTTGAATTATGAAATGCCAGATGGTGCTAAAGCCCTTAGGTTTGTTTGGGAAGATTTTGCGCTGTTTGATTTATACATTCTGAAAAGACCCAATGCAGAACAGGATTATACAGAAGCAGTACAAATTTCAGCGTTAGCAAAAATGAAGGCAATGTCTGCTGAAGAGATTGCTTTGCTTACCAACACTGTTTTATTAGGTTTGCCCGGTTCAGAAGAAGCCTTTGAATTAACTAATTTTCAGGCACTTTTAGATAATTACAAACATATTGGTGATGCCGAATTGCGGGCAAATCTATATTATTTTATTCAGCAGATAGCACCCTTAGCCCAAGAGCTAGGCGTGAATTTATGTATTCACCCTGATGACCCTCCGAAGTCATTATTAGGTTTGCCAAGAGTAGTAAGTACCGAAAATGATTTAGCACAACTAATGGCGGTGGCTGATGTAAAAGCCAACGGTATTACTTTTTGTACGGGTTCTTTAGGCGTAAGAGATGATAATGATTTGCCTAAAATGATTCAGCGATTTGGAGAACGGATTCATTTTATTCATTTGCGTACTACTAAACGAGAAGAGAATCCACTCAATTTTCATGAAGCAGCTCATTTAGATGGTGATGTAGATATGTATGAAGTGGTTAAAGCCATTGTGTTAGAACAAAACCGAAGAAAGGATACTAATAATGGCGTTGTGTCGATTCCTATGCGACCCGACCACGGACATTTGATGTTGGATGATTTAGAGAAAACAGGCAAGCAAAAATCGTATCCAGGCTATTCTGCCATTGGTCGTTTAAAAGGCTTGGCAGAATTAAGAGGTTTAGAATTAGGAATAGAACGCAGTCTGAAATAATTCACATTATTGTCAAAATATTATAGCATTATGTACAAAAAAATATTAGGGTTTTTACTGTTTTTTGTCAGTATGAATACCTTTGCCGATGATGGTTATCGTTTGTGGTTGAAATATGATTTAATCAGTAATAAACAACAGCGAGAAAGTTATACGCATTTTACAAAATTTATTGTAGCCAATACTCAACATGAAATCATCAAAGTAGCTACTGATGAATTAAAAAGTGGTTTACAAGGATTGCTTGGTAAGCAAGTTTCAGTATTGAGTACCTCAAAAAATACAGGAGGAATTGTATTGCAACTTTCGAAAAATCAGGCTTTGAATGATGAAGGATTTACCATTATCAATCAAAATGGTAATGTAGTGGTTTCTGGCAATACCGAAAAAGGAATATTGTATGGAACATTTGAACTACTACGAAGTATTCAGACTGGGAAATCTTTAGCAAATATCTTTATAACGAGTAATCCTAAAATCAAACTACGGATGTTGAACCATTGGGATAACCCATTGGGAACCATCGAAAGAGGTTATGCAGGCTCATCGCTATGGAAATGGTATGAATTACCTGAAAACATTGACCCTCGCTACAAAGATTATGCGCGTGCGAATGCTTCAATTGGTATTAACGCAACGGTAGTCAATAATGTAAATGCTAGTGCAAGATTCATGACCAAAGAATACCTTTTAAAGGTAAAAGCCTTGGCAGATGTTTTTCGTCCTTATGGCATTCAAATATTTTTATCGGTGAATTTTGCTGCTCCTAAAATTTTAAAGGGAGCTAAAACATCAGACCCACTCGACCCTCAAGTACGTGCTTGGTGGCAAGCCAAAACAAAGGAAATTTACAGTATTATTCCAGATTTTGGAGGGTATTTGGTAAAAGCTAATTCTGAAGGAGAGCCTGGTCCACAGGATTTTGGAAGAACACATGCCGACGGTGCAAATATGTTGGCGGAAGCTTTAAAACCTTTTACGGGTGTAGTTATTTGGCGTGCCTTTGTGTATAAACCAAGTTCAAAAGATGACCCCAAAGGTGATCGCTACAAAGAAGCTTATAATGACTTCAAACCGTTAGATGGACAATTTGATAGAAAAGTAATTGTTCAGGTCAAAAATGGCCCGATTGATTTCCAAGCACGTGAACCTTTTCACCCACTTTTTGGAGCTATGCCTAAAACACCACTGGCGATGGAATTTCAGATTACCCAAGAGTATCTGGGATTTTCTACCAATTTGGTTTATTTAGCGCCCCTCTTCAAAGAATGTCTTGAATCAGATACTTATGTAAAAGGTAAAGGCTCAACAGTAGCGAAAGTGGTTGATGGTTCTTTGCATGATTATAATTTAACGGCCATTGCTGGAGTAGCCAATACAGGTTCTGACCGTAATTGGACAGGTCATTTTATGTCGCAAGCTAATTGGTATGCATTTGGTAGATTGGCGTGGAATCATGAATTGTCATCAGCACAAATCGCAGATGAATGGACTAAAATGACTTTAAGTCAAGACGAGAAAGCAGTAAAAATGGTTACTGGTATATTGCTAGCCTCGCGTGAAATCTATGTGAATTTCACTACGCCGTTGGGGCTTCACCATATTATGGGACAAGGTATTCATTATGGTCCTGAACCTTGGTTAGAGAGAAGTGCACGTCCTGACTGGGCATCAGCATATTATCATCGTGCTGATAGTGTAGGTCTTGGTTTTGATAGAACAAAAAAAGGCACAGAAGCCCTTTTGCTGTATGCACCAGAAGTACAAAATCAATGGAATGACCCTAACAAAACACCATTGCCCTATTTACTATGGTTTCATCATGTAGGCTGGAAAACTAAATTATCAACAGGGAAAACGCTTTGGGATGAACTTTGTACTAGATATTATACAGGATTAGCGTCAGTAAAAGAAATGCGTCAGCAATGGTCATCCGTGAAGTCGAATGTTGATAAAGAGATTTTTGAAGATGTAGCAGGTAGACTAGCTGTACAGGAAAGAGAAGCCATTTGGTGGAGAGATGCTTGTGTGTTGTATTTTCAGCAATATTCAAAAATGCCAATTCCTGCTCCTTTCCCAAAACCCGAAAGAAGTCTGGAGGAAGTAAAAACATTAGTAGAAACGTATCAATTGAGGTAGCTAGAAGGCTTTCGGACATCAGCTTTCGGCTTTCAATTGTCAGACGTATGTCATAAAATAATTATTAATATAAAAGCTGAATGCCGATGACCGATGGCTGACAGCTAAAAAAAAATCATGTTTTCATTAGAAGGAAAAATTGCCCTAATTACTGGGGGCGGAAGTGGAATTGGCTTTGCCATTGCTCAATGCATGGTTACGGCAGGAGCGAAAGTAGTTATTACAGGTAGACGTGAGCAAGCCTTAAAAGATGCGGTTGCTGAATTGGGTAATAACGCTTTTTATATTGTGAATGATGTAACAGTTTTAGAACACTTAGAAGGCTTGGTAGAGCAAATTGAAACTAAAATAGGAGCTATTGATATTTTAGTAAATAATGCAGGTATCAATATGAAAAAATTCGCTGTAGAAGTAACTGACGAAGATTTCAACCGTATTGTGCATACCAATTTGAATGCCGTATTTGCTTTAACCCGTGCCTGTGCTAAAAAAATGTTACCACGTAAGAAGGGCTCAATTTTGATGATTTCTTCGATGGCGGCCTACTATGGTATAGACAGAGTAGTAGCATACACGGCATCAAAATGTGGTGTAGAAGGTATGGTGAAGGCATTAGCAATGGAGTTTTCTGTCGACAATGTGCGTGTAAATGCGATTGCGCCAGGGTTTATCGAAACGGCAATGTCACAGACTGCGATGAATTCTGACCCTGCTAGAAAGCATAAAGCACTCGACCGCACGCCTATGGGGTACTTTGGAAAACCAGAAGATATTGGTATGGCCGCCGTATTCCTGTCTTCAGAAGCTGCCAAATATATTACAGGAGCCTCGTTGCCTGTAGATGGCGGGAATTCAATCGGTTTTTAGTGATTGCCTAACCATTAATCATCATCAACTATAGAGTCGATTGACTCTATAGTTTTAAACAGTTCTTATGTGTTCTAGTTTTTTATTGTAATAATCTTGTAAAAAGCAGATATTATTATAATATTTGCTTTTAAATCAATGTTTGATAAATACGTGAAGCACTGAAAATTGCTTATTACATACTCTTAATTTTAATTATCCATGAAAAAACAATTCTTATCATTATGCTTAGTGGCTGCATCTTTGTCTGTCTTCGGACAAGCGAAAAAGCCTATATCGCAACCTTTGGTTTCTCATATTTACACAGCCGACCCTTCTGCCCATGTATTTAATGGAAAAATCTATATTTATCCTTCACATGATATTGAGTCGGGCGTGAAAGAAGACGATGAGGGTGGACATTTTGATATGAAAGATTTTCATATTCTATCAATGGATAGAATAGGAGGGAAAGTAACTGACAACGGCGTAGCCTTAGATATTAAAAATATCCCTTGGGCTGGTCGTCAGTTGTGGGCACCTGACGCTGCGTTTAAAAACGGAACCTATTATTTATATTTTCCAGTAAAAGACAAGAATGATGTTTTTAGAATAGGCGTAGCCACTAGCAAAAGTCCCGTAGGGCCATTCAAAGCAGAAAAGGAACCTATTAAAGGGAGTTATAGCATAGACCCCTGTGTGTTTAAAGATACAGACGGCAGTTATTATATGTATTTCGGAGGTATTTGGGGAGGACAATTGCAACGTTGGAAAACTGGCAGCTATGACCCTAAGGGGAAATTACAAGATGATAACCAACCTGCTTTAACCCCTAAAATAGCTAAATTGAGTAAGGATATGCTAAGTTTTGCCGAGGAAGCAAAAGATGTACAGATTCTAGATAAGAATGGTAAAGTATTATTGGCAGGCGACAATACCAAACGTTTTTTTGAGGCCTCGTGGCTACATAAATACAAAGGAAAATATTATTTTTCTTATTCAACAGGCGATACCCATTTTATCAATTATGCTATTGGGGATAATCCTTATGGACCATTTACTTACAAAGGTGTAGTCTTGAATCCTGTTGATGGTTGGACAAACCATCATTCTATTGTAGAAATCAAAGGAAAATGGTATTTGTTCTATCACGATGTACAACTTTCTGGAAAAACACACTTAAGAAATGTAAAAGTGACTGAGTTGAAGTATAATCCAGATGGAAGTATTCAAACAATCACTGCCTACAAATAAATGAAGAAAACCCTTTTAACCGTTTTATATACTTGTAGCTCTTTATGCCTTTTCGCTCAAAGCGAAAAGGTCAAGGGACTCAAAGATTATTATCAAGCCTATTTTCCTATTGGTGTAGCCGTAAACCCTCGGATGGTGAATGAAGGTGCAGAATCTGCCTTTATTGTACAGCAATTCAATAGCCTTACGCCTGAGAATTCCATGAAGATGGGACCTATCCATCCTCAAGAGAATGTGTATAATTGGGAAGCCTCAGACAAGATGGTAGCGTTTGCTCAGAAAAATGGCTTGAAAGTTCGTGGACATAATTTATGCTGGCATAACCAAACACCTGCGTGGTTTTTTAAAAAGGATGATAGAGTCGTTACAAAAGAGGAACTATTAGCTCGTTTGAAAACACATATTTTCGAGGTAGTAAAACGTTATCAAGGCAAAATTTATGTTTGGGATGTAGTCAATGAAGCTGTGCCTGATACTGGACTTTCAATGTATAGAAAATCTAAATTTTATGAGATTATAGGAGAAGAATACATCGCCAAAGCTTTTGAATATGCTCATGAAGCTGACCCCAATGCCTTACTTTTTTATAATGATTATAACACAGAAAGTAAAGCTAAAAGAGAAAAAATCTATCAATTATTAAAAGGACTCAAACAAAAAGGAGTACCTATTCATGGCGTGGGTTTACAAGCCCATTGGTCTATTGATGAACCTACACAAAGTGAATTAGAAGAATCAATTACCAAATTTGCGAGTTTGGGTTTGCAAATACAGATTACTGAACTAGATATTTCGGTGTATCCAAAAGAACATGAAAGACGTGAAAGGAGGGAAAACGATGGAGTAGGTATTTTCACGGATGAAATGGAACAGAAGCAGATACAGCAATACAAAATGGTTTTTGATGTTTTCAGAAAGCATAAACAAAACATTACCAGCGTAACATTCTGGAATCTTTCAGACCAATATTCTTGGTTGGATAATTTTCCTGTAACAGGTAGAAAAGACTTCCCGCTTTTATTTGATCAAAACCTTAAGCCCAAAAAAGCATTTTGGGAAGTTGTTAAGTTTTAACCATTCTCTATGAAAAATTCAGGTACTTACCGTTGGACGATTGTAGCTTTATTATTCTTTGCCACAACCATCAATTATCTCGATAGACAAGTAATAGGTCTATTGAAACCAACGCTCGAAAAAGAATTATCTTGGACAGAAAGCGATTATTCAAAAATCGTGATGTCGTTTACAGCTGCTTATGCGATTGGCTTATTGATTTTCGGACGCATTATTGATAAAATTGGTACAAAGCTCGGTTATACCATTTCTATTATTATTTGGAGTATTGCCGCTATTTTTCATGCAGCAGCTAAAACAACTTTAGGTTTTGGCATTGCAAGAGCCTCGTTAGGTTTTGGAGAAGCTGGAAACTTTCCTGCGGCCATTAAATCGGTTGCAGAATGGTTTCCTAAAAAAGAGAGAGCTTTGGCAACGGGTATTTTTAATTCTGGAGCAAACATTGGGGCAGTAGTTGCTCCTATCATGGTGCCTTGGATTTTGGGTGCTTATGGTTGGGAAGAAGCATTTATCATCACGGGAGCCATCGGTTTTATATGGCTACTTTTTTGGTGGTTTATTTATGAAATTCCCACTCGTAAGAAAAACCTTTCAGCTAAAGAGTTTCAGCACATTCATAGTGATAACGAAGAAGAAGAAGGTACTACAGCATCAGTGCCTTGGCTACAACTTTTTAAATATAAACAAACTTGGGCATTTGTTACGGGTAAATTTCTGACGGACCCTATCTGGTGGTTTTTCTTATTCTGGTTACCATCTTATTTTTCGTCAACTTTTGCTTTAGATTTAAAAAAGCCAAGCATACACTTAGCCGTTTTATATACTTTCACTACCATAGGCAGTATTGGGGGTGGCTATTTATCAGGATGGTTTATTAAAAAGGGCTGGCCAGTTTTCAAAGCTCGTAAAACAGCCATGTTGATTTTTGCCATATTCGTTATACCTATTGTGTTAGCGCGTTATGCTACTAACATTTGGCTAGCAGTATTTTTGATTAGCTTAGCAGCATCCGCTCATCAGGCTTGGAGTGCTAATATTTTTACTACTGTATCAGATATGTTTCCTAAAAAAGCCATTAGTTCCGTAGTAGGAATCGGAGGAATGGCAGGTTCTTTAGGAGGTGTTTTGTTCCCTTACTTTATTGGAATTATTTTAGATGAATACAAACTGCTTGGAAATCTAAACGGAGGATACAACATTATTTTCTTAGTCTGTGGTTTTGCGTATTTATTAGCTTGGGGCATTATTCATTTACTGACACCCAAAATGCAAAAAGTAGAATTGTAAAAAACTTAAAATCATTTATCCATAACGAAGGACTTAAGTCCCTCGTTATGGATGTGGTGCTTAACAGCCTTGTTTTTACAAGTAAAAACTTATATTTATAAAAGCGTAATTATATTTGTGTCAAAAATACACATTTTAAATGTGGACGATTTTTATCAAAGTCCAATTTTTAATCCATGAACAATACAATGTCTATCAAACACTTTTCTCTATTCTTGTTTTTCATGAGCATTTTAACAACAAGTTATGCTCAACAAGAAACGTCTTCTACTACTCCAAAGCTTCAAAGTTTTCCTTTACAAGCTGTTCGTTTGCAAGCAGGACCATTTTTGAATGCTCAGCAGGTAGATATGAAATATATCCTTGCTTTAAATCCTGATAGACTGTTAGCACCGTATCGCATAGATGCAGGCTTGCCATTAAAAGCAGAACGATATGGGAACTGGGAAAATTCTGGATTAGATGGACACATCGGAGGACACTATTTATCAGCCTTGGTGTTGATGTACGCTTCCACCAATAACCCTGAAATGCAAAAAAGACTAAACTACATGGTTTCTGAATTGGCTTTATGTCAAGAAAAAAATGGTGATGGGTATGTTGGAGGTATTCCACAGGGAAAAGTATTTTGGTCGAGAATTGCCAAAGGAGATTTAGATGGTAGCGGATTTGGGTTGAACAATACTTGGGTGCCTTTGTATAATATCCATAAATTATTTGCAGGATTATACGATGCCTATACGATAGGAGGTAATAAACAAGCCTTAACGGTTTTGGTAAAATTAGGCGATTGGTTTGCTGGTACGATTCAAAATTTGAATGAAGTTCAAATCCAAAAGATGCTTCAAACAGAACATGGTGGAATGAATGAAGTGTATGCAGAGTTGTATGAAATTACGAAAGAAAAAAAATATTTAGAGATAGCCCAGAAGATTTCTCATCGTGCTATTTTAAATCCCCTCTTAGCACAAAAAGATGCGCTGACAGGCTTGCATGCTAATACGCAAATCCCAAAAGTGATTGGTTTTCAGCGTATAGCAAGTTTGACGAATAACCAAGATTGGGCTAATGCCGCTAATTTTTTCTGGGAAAATGTTAGCTCAAAACGCAGTGTTTCTTTTGGCGGAAATAGTTTCAGAGAACATTTTAATCCTGTTAATGATTTTACGCCAATGTTAGAATCTAATCAAGGACCAGAAACTTGTAATTCCTATAATATGCTCAAACTGACTAAATCTTTGTTTTTGTCAGAACCTAAAGCCAGTTATATGGATTTCTTTGAACGTACTTTATACAACCATATTTTGTCTTCTCAACATCCGACTAAAGGAGGATTTGTATATTTTACACCTATTCGTCCTCGTCACTACCGTGTTTATTCACAACCTCAAGAAGGCTTTTGGTGTTGTGTCGGCTCAGGATTAGAAAATCATGGGAAGTATGGTGAAATGATTTATGCACATACCGACAAAGATTTATATGTAAACCTCTTTATGGCTTCAACGTTGAATTGGAAAGAAAAAGGAATAGTACTTACCCAAAATACCCAGTTTCCAAATACTTCAAATTCAGAGATTAGCTTAAAACTTACAAAGCCACAGACCTTTACGCTTTTTGTTCGTTATCCCAAATGGGTAAAAGAGAATGCTTTTCAAGTAAAAGTTAATGGCAAAGCCTTTGTGGTAAATGAAAAACCTTCTTCGTTTATTGCCATCAATAGAACTTGGAAATCAGGGGATAAAGTATCGCTAACTTTCCCGATGGAAACTACAGCTGAAACACTACCAGATGGTTCATCTTGGGTGTCTTTTCTACATGGTCCGATTGTATTAGCAGCCAAAACAGATACGACAGACCTAAAAGGGCTTTTTGCAGATGCTAGTCGTATGGGACATGAAGCATCAGGGAAGTTATATCCTTTAGACGAAGCACCGATTTTGGTAAGTAATTCAAATGAATACTTATCGAAAATACAGCCTATCAAAAATCAAGCTTTACAGTTTTCAATGGGTGATGCACTTTATCCAAGCAAATACCAATCACTCACCTTAATTCCTTTTTATCAATTGCACGATGCCCGTTATATGATGTATTTCCCAGTAATGAATCAAGAACAATTGGCTGGTAAAATTCAGGAAATAAAGGAAAAAGAGCAATTGAAATTAGCATTGGAACAGAAAACCATAGACCAAATAGCTTTAGGAGAACAACAACCCGAAGCCGACCATCATTTTCAAGGAAATCAATCAAACACAGGAGGAGAATTAGGTGCTTTTTGGAGAAGCACTACCGATTGGATTAGCTATGATTTAAGAAATACTGAGCAGACTGCTAAGAAATTAAGAGTTACTGTAGGGAATGAAAATAAAGTAAGAGAATTTGATATTGTTATCAATGGTGAGTTGTTTAAAACGATTCAACTAGAAGCAAAAAAGTCGAGAAAGCCATCTGATATTGATTATGAATTGCCAGAAGCATTGAATACAAAAACTATCAATATCAAGTTTGTAGCTAAAAATAAACAGAGTACTGGGGCAATTTATAGTATTAGATTACTGAAGGAATAGTGTATTTTTTCGCCATTGGTGTTGCTTACGCTCTGTTGTTGGAGGACAAACTCCAACAACGGCGAAAAAGTATCCGAAGCCTAAAACAGAAAGCCTTTATACTATTTTTTACAAATTACATTTACGATATTGTAAGAAAATACTTCAACAAATAATTCTTACAAACATGCTTCTAAAAATTCTATCAATCATTTTATTGTGTTCGGGCTTGACTTATGCTCAAGAACGTTTAATTATTATCGGAGGGGGAAAACGTCCTGCCGATGTATTGACAAAATTCATTGAATTAAGTGGTAAAGACCAAGGCGAGATATTAATCATTACTTGGGCAAGTGGCGAACAAGAAGCCAGTTTTGAATCTATCAAAAAAGATATTTCAGCATTATCTCCTATTAAAGTTGTTCATGCACCAGTTTCTCCGTTGACAGTAGAGTCTAAAGAGGTGTTGTTAAGTCAATTAAAAACGGCTAAAGGCGTTTTCTTTACAGGAGGCGACCAAGTTAGGATTATGAAGGTGTTGGAAGACGAAAGTTTATTCAAGGCTATGCACGAACGTTATCACAAACAAATCGTTTTTGCTGGTACTAGTGCAGGAACAGCCATCATGTCTGAAAAGATGATTACGGGCGAAGGTAAACTGGATGTAATTGACGGTTCGCAGGTTGAAACTAAAAAAGGCTTAGGATTATTACCCAATGTAATTGTAGATCAACATTTTGTAAAGAGACAACGAGAGAATCGCTTAATGGGCTTGATTCTTCAAAATCCAACGTTACTAGGAATTGGTATAGATGAAAATACCGCTGTATACGTACAAGACAATAAATTAGCTGAAGTACTAGGCGAAAGTCAGGTGTTGATTTTTGATACACAACAAAAGAAAAATGAAATGAAAATGTACTTTTTGAAAAAGGGAGATAAATTTGATTTAGTAAAGAAGATTAAGCTTAAAATATAGCTGACTATAATTTAAATATTATTGAGGAATTGACCCTTGAACATGAAGGTTTTAACTTTGATGTTCAAGGGTTTTTAATTTTCAGACTATCAGAATTAAAGAGTTTTTTCAATAAATCAGCCATCTTTGTATCACCAAATAAGATTAATTAGAAATAGTAATATGGGAAAAGCTGCTGAAACACGAATGACAATCCTACAAAAAGCCTTTGAGTTGATTTATATCAATGGCTATCAGGCTACTAGTATTGACGATATTATTGCTACTACTAAAGTAACAAAGGGGGCTTTTTTTTATCACTTTAAAAATAAAGAAGAAATGGGGCTTGCTGTCATTAACGAAATGATGCAGCAAACGATGGGGAAAATGTTATTAGAGCCACTTTTGACGGCTGAAAACCCATTAATGGCTATTTATCACATGATGGAATATTTATTAATGCAAGAACCTTATTTACAAATTAAGTATGGTTGTCCTACTAACAACCTGATTCAAGAAATGGCTCCTTTGAATGAAAACTTTAGCAAAGCACTTACTAAAATTATGGATGATGTTTTGCAAAGTATTGAGAAAGCTGTTGAAAGAGCAAAATCTTTGGACTTGGTAAGGGCAGATGTTAATAGTAAACAAGTAGCAATCTTCGTTTCTGCTAGCTATGGAGGTATCAGAAATTTAGGAAAATTATATGAGAACGCTGATTATTATCGAGCCTATTTAAATGAGTTAAAAAACTATTTGAATCGATTGGAATAATTTTTACCCAAAAACATACCATTTGGTATGTTTTTGGGTATCTTTGCAGTATTAAAACTGAAAATATTAATGCATATACTCTTATTTGTTCATTCTCTGTTAAGGTGGCTAGTCTTAATCAGCATCATTTATGCGATATTGAGGGCTTATCTTGGTTTAAAAAATCAAACTACTTTTTCTAAAACAGATAATTCAGTCCGACATTGGACAGCTACTATTGCTCATATCCAATTGGTTGTTGGGATTAATCTTTATATTAAAAGCCCAACAGTTAAATATTTTTTAAGTAATTTTAAGCAGGCTATTCAGCACTTAGAATTTACTTTTTTCGGTTTAATACATATCCTTTTAATGTCGATTGCCATCATAGTTTTAACCATTGGCTCGGCATTAGCAAAACGTAGAAAAAACGATGAAGTTAAATATAAGACAATCTTAGTTTGGTTTTCATTAGCCTTATTCATCATTTTCATAGCCATTCCTTGGCCATTTTCTCCTTTAGCACATAGACCATTTTTTAGACAATTTTAAGATGAAAACATTATTATCGACCAATATTGGGCGTTTGCGCATCATTGCTTTTCTTGAAGGAGTATCATTTTTATTATTACTTTTTATCGCTACGCCGATGAAATATTATTTTGATAGTCCAGCAGGAACAAAAATACTTGGACCTATTCATGGGGCATTATTTATCCTTTTCATTTTAAATGCTTTAAGTGTGGGTGTAGAAGAAAACTGGAAGTTTTCGACAACCACTTGGAAGGTATTAGTAGCCAGTATTTTACCGTTTGGTACTTTTTATATTGACCATAAAATTTTAAAAGATATTCAAAAAAGTAAAGAAGGTTAAGTATGGTTTTTATCGAACAAATCAACAAATTTACAGTACAATTTACCTAAATGACATCGGATTGAACAATTCTTCACTTATATATGAAAATATTATCATATATTTGTATTGTGATTAACAAGACAGCAATGGAAATATTAGAAAACACCCCTAAAGAAAGATTTCAAGCCAGTAAACAGAAAATGGAGAAGGCTGCCTATATCTTAAAGACTGTGGCACATCCTGTTCGTTTAGCCATTATAGATTTGCTGAATCAGCAAGGAGAAATGGGAGTAAATGATATTTGTAAAGCCTTAGATTGTGAACAATCGCTTATTTCTCATCACCTGATTAATATGAAACTCCGTGGAATACTTCAATCTCATAAAGATGGACTGAATGTATATTATGATTTGAAGGAGAAGGAAATCGTAAAACTATTGCAATGCATTGAGAATTGTGATTGTAATATGTAAGATTTTTGACATTTATATATGATAGAAACAACATATATTAATTTTTAATACCACCATTAATGATTAGTCGAAGAACATATATATCCTCATTTTCATTTTCGTTTGTTTCGGGAATTATTAATATTTTGGGCATACAATTTTTAGGATTAGTAGTAACAAATATCACGGGGCATTATAGCACAAGTATTTTATTAAATAAAACAGAAACTAATAAAGATATTCTTATTACGTGTTCGTATGTTTTTATGTACTGGTTAGGGTCCTTTTGGACTTCCTCATGTTTTTATTATGGAAAAAAGACCAATAAAACGTATGTGAAAATATTCCCAATTTTTCTAAATCTGACTATTCTGTTATATGCACTTTGGTCACAGCACTTAATTATTTGGCTACTTTTTTTAGTGTCCAGCACACAAAATGCATTAGGGGCTAATCATAGCGACAATCAGATTCGAGCTTCACAGATTACAGGTGTTGTAATGGCTTCGGGGCTGGATATCGCCAAGTATTTTTTTGGAGGGTTTTCAGCAGATTGTAGAAAAGATTTTTTGAAAGCTTTCAGTGTTAAAATGCTGAATATTATAGGATTCATAGTCGGGGGAATCGCTTCCTTTTTTTATAGTTCACTCTCCATTTTGTGGTTGCCAGTTGTATTCTATTGTATCGTTTCAGTGCTAATTCTAAAGAAAAAACTTTAAGTATTTAATATTATTTATCAATAATCAATAAACTAATACATTTCATTGATGTATTCATTAACAATGATAGTAGAACAAATTTATACAGGCTGTTTAGCACAAGGTGCTTATTATATTCAATCAGAAGGTGAAGTTGCCATTATTGATCCTCTTCGTGAAGTACAACCTTATATTGCGAAGGCTGCTAGAAATAATGCAAAAATTAAATATATTTTTGAAACCCATTTTCATGCAGATTTTGTATCAGGGCATTTAGATTTATCTCGCCAAACGGGTGCTTCTATTGTTTATGGCCCAAATGCCAATCCTAGTTTCGATTGTATTGTCGCAGAAGATGGTCAGGTATTTCAAATTGGAAAAGTAAGCATCAAAGTACTCCATACGCCAGGACATACGATGGAGTCTGCATGTTTTTTACTAACAGATGAGAACGGTCATCAGCATTGTCTGTTTTCTGGAGATACCCTTTTTATTGGGGATGTTGGTCGTCCAGATTTAGCTCAGAAATTGGGAAGTATCACGACAAACGATTTAGCAGGTTTTTTATATGATTCGTTAAGAAATAAAATAATGACATTGCCAGATGATTTAATTATTTTTCCTGCGCATGGTGCTGGCTCGGCTTGTGGTAAAAATATGAGCAAAGAAACTTTTGACACATTGGGTAATCAGAAAGCGACTAACTATGCTTTGAAAGAACAAACCAAAGAAGAATTTATCGCAGCAGTAACGGATGGCTTGTTGCCTCCCCCATATTATTTCCCTAAAAACGTAATGATGAACAAAACAGGTATCAAAACGATGAAGGAAATTGTTAATAATGTACAGGCTTTATCGGTAGAAGCCTTTGAGGCGGCTGCCAATGAAACTGGAGCTGTTGTGTTGGATACTCGTTCAGCACAAGTATTCAAAGATGCGTTTATTCCTAATTCAATTAATATTGGTATCAAAGGGGATTTTGCTCCGTGGATTGGCACTTTGATTACTGACATCGAACAAGAAATTCTGTTTATTGCAGATGAAGAAAATATCGATGATGTTGTTACACGTCTTTCACGAGTTGGTTACGACAATGTGATTGGTTATTTGGAAGGTGGTATCGAGGCTTGGATAAAGGCAGGTAAAGAAACAGATAGTATAGAATCTATATCAGCGACTGAATTTGCTAAAAGATTTGAAGAAGCTAACGGGCAATTAATTGTGAAGGATGTTCGTAAGCAAACAGAGTATACAGCCGAGCATATTGACGAAGCTATGAATATTCCTTTAGCAGTATTAAGTGATAACATGGCTGAATTTTCAAAAACAAAGACCAATTACATTCATTGTGCGGGGGGATATCGTTCTATGATGGCAAGCTCTATTTTAAAAGCCCGAGGTTTTGATAATGTAGTAGATGTGGCTGGAGGTTTTAATGAGATTGCTAAAACAGCTGTTCCTACAACAGATTTTGTATGTCCTTCTAAATTAAAATAATATTTAACATCGAGAAAAATGATAGAATTAATTCGTCAGCCTTGGCATTGGGCAGTTGCCGGAGTACTAATTGGTCTAACTGTACCGACTTTGCTCATCATTGGGAATAAATCTTTTGGGATTTCATCGTCTCTACGTCATATCTGTGCAGCTTGTTTTCCTGCTAATATTTCTTTCTTCAAATATGATTGGAAGAAAGAAATATGGAATTTGTTTTTTGTAACAGGCGTATTAATTGGAGGTTTTATCGCTACCAATTTTTTATCCAATCCCAATACAATTGTTATCAGTGAACAAACGGTTATGGATTTGAAAGCTTTGGGTATTACAGATTTTTCAAACTTAATGCCTGCTGATTTATTTAACGTCGACAATATTTTTACTTTGAAAGGCTTCTTCTTTTTTATATTGGGTGGTTTTATGGTTGGTTTTGGAACAAGATATGCAGGCGGTTGTACTTCTGGACATGCTATCATGGGTTTATCAACCCTACAGCTTCCGTCATTAATTGCTACTATTTCATTTATGATTGGGGGCTTTTTGATGACATTCCTGCTGTTACCTCTTATCTTTAAACTTTTCTAAGACCATGCAAAAACAAGATGTTTTAATGAATGAAGAGTTTGTGTGTGATGCACCAAACGAACAAATTAAAAAAGAATCCTTCGCTAGCAACTTTAAATATATGCTAGTAGGTATCATCTTTGGGATAGTATTCGTGAAAGCTGAAATAGTTTCATGGTTCAGAATACAAGAGATGTTTCGGTTACAATCATTTTTTATGTATGGCGTGATTGGTACGGCTGTGATAGTAGGAATGACTTCTGTATTTCTAATCAAGAAATTTAAGATAAAAACACTTTCTGGCGAAAAAATCATTTTCCATGATAAGGTTTTCAATAAAGGGCAAATCTATGGAGGCTTAATTTTTGGCTTGGGTTGGGCTATTACTGGTGCTTGTCCAGGGCCATTGTTCGCTCAAATCGGTAGCGGTTTTGCGGTAGTAAGTGTCACCTTAATAAGTGCTATTGCTGGTACGTGGGTGTACGGATATTTAAGAGATAAATTACCACATTAAGTTTTTTTATAGACAGAAGACGCAAGACATAAGATATAAGACAAGATTTTTTTAGTCTTTATAAAACTTACTTCTTTTGTCTTGTTTCTTCTATCTTAATCTTATAAAATTATATTCTTAATCTTCTAGTCTTTAGTCTTGCGTCTTCTGTCTATAAAATGAAAAAACCAATTCCAATCATCACCATCGAGCAACTAAATAGTTGTGGTACACATATCATGATGAATATGGATATTAGAAGATTGGAGGTTCATGCTAAAACATTGACTCCTGCTGATTTTCCGCATAGACATGATTTTTATAATTTGATTTATATAAAAAGAGGGTCGGGTACTCATGATATTGATTTCAGGCATTACGAGGTAGTACCGCACCAACTTTTTTTAATGAATGAAGGGCAGGTACATGAATGGAACCTTAGTGATGATATTGAAGGGTATTCCTTTTTCTTTAAGAAAGAATTCTATGAAGTAGATGAAAATAATCTTTCCTTGAATGGATTACCCTTTTTCAACAATAGTCCGAATGATGAACCAATGGTTATTTTTGATGAGTCAACAGGCAAAGTAATTGAAGCCCTTTTTGAAGAAATTATTCAAGAATATTCCGATAAAAAAGCACATTATGAATCTTACATCAAAACGATTCTTAAGCAAATTCTAATACAGGCACTGAGGGTATATCAACCCAATTACAAAGACGATACTTCTACATTAAGCATTTCAAAATTCAAAACTTTTGAAACCTTAATAGAAGGATATTACCAAAAATACAAATCTGTGAAAGACTATGCCAGTCAACTAAACATCACCGCTAATTACCTGAATGCTATTTGTAATAAAATAGTAGGGAGAACCGCTGGAGAGCTAATCCGCGACCGTATTATTTTGGAAGCTAAAAGGCTTTTATTGCATTCAAGTATGTCTATTTGCGAAATCGCCTATCACCTTGGTTATGACGATTGTTCTTATTTTATAAGGGTGTTCAAAAAAGATGTTCATCAAACGCCCGAGCAATTCAGGCTGTTGAATCGCTAATTAGTTAAAATCATCTCCTTGAAAATCTTCTCAGCTTTCCACATTGAAACCTCAGTAAACCATTTGTTTTGTGGTTGAAAGCACATAACTGGTGCTTGTTTACATCTGTCAGTACATTCTATTTTAAAAATCTCTACAGTATCTTTTAAGTCATTCTCTTTAATGGCTTCTTTAAAAATCTTACGCACTTCTTTGTGTTTTCCGCACTTGCTTCCATCACAAATAAAGATTGATTTCTCTGGGAATTTCGAGTCACTCATGGTTTTAAATATTAAGATTGTTTGTCATCTCTATATGATTATAAAATATAACTTTATTTATAAAAAATAAGTATAAATTGATAATAGTAGGCTTTATAAAATAAGCCATTCGCTATGATAGAGCTTGTATTGAAGGGTAAATTAACTATAATAATGGTGATTGTTTCTAATTGGTTCATTAAAAATAAAGTTAAAATATGAATATTTACTTAAAAGTTACAGCAGTAGTGGTGTTTCAAACATTCTTTGTGGTAGGCTCAAATGCTCAGAAAATAATACAGCCCGAACTTGGCAATAGAAGTGTTAGTCTTTTGAAAGTGAAAAATCTTGTATTTAAAGATTTAAACAAGAATACTAAACTCGATAAATACGAAGACTGGCGATTGCCCATTGACTTGAGAGTAAAAGACTTGGTTGCTCAAATGACTTTAGAAGAGAAAATAGGGTTTATGATTATTAGTAGCACCCGTTTGGCTGGTGATTATTCTTTTCAACCTAATGCACCTAAAGCTGAAATTTCGAGTGGTTTTAATGAAGAAGATTTGATGCAACCCATCAATATGTTTACCCGTAAGCCTTTGCCAGTTCCTACCATGTCAGCCGCAGGAACAACAAAAGGCGTAATGAATTATCACCTTCGTCACTTCATTCTAAGAGCCAATACTACAGCCAAAATCATGGCAGAATGGTCAAATAATCTGCAAGCATTATGCGAAACATCACGCCTTGGCATTCCTGCTATCGTTGCTTCCAATCCTCGTAATCATGTTACGATTGATGCCTCAATAGGACTGAGTGTAGGTACAACTGTTTTTTCAAAATGGCCCGGAGAATTAGGCTTGGCTGCTATGCGAGATTTAAAACTTACTCATGAATTTGCTGAAATAGCTGGTAAAGAATGGTCGTCTGTAGGCTTACGAAAAGGCTATATGTATATGGCAGATTTGTCTACCGAACCTCGTTGGCAACGGATTGAAGGCACTTTTGGTGAAAATGCTGATTTGACATCAAGCATGATTCGCGAAATTGTATTGGGTTTTCAAGGCAATAAATTGAATAAAAACTCAGTAGCTATGACTACCAAGCATTTCCCAGGAGGTGGACCACAAGTTGGCGGGCAAGATTCCCATTTTGATTGGGGGAAAAATGCACATTATCCTGGCGGAATGTTTGAATACCATTTAAAGCCTTTTATAGCAGCCATTGCAGCAGGGACTTCGGCTATTATGCCTTATTATTCTGCCCCTAAAGGAGATGGATTTGAAGAAGTTGGATTTTCGTACAACAAAGCAATTATCCAAGATTTGCTAAGAAAAAAACTTGGGTTTAAAGGAATTATTAATTCAGATACAGGCCCTATTGATATGATGCCTTGGGGGGTAGAAAACTTGTCGATTCTACAGCGTTATCAAAAAGCGATTGATGCTGGGGTTGATATTTTCTCAGGAAGTGCAGACCCGTCTTTATTACTAGAAACAGTTAGAAAAGGCTTGGTTTCCGAAGAAAGAATCAATGAGTCGATTACTAGACTTTTGAAAGAAAAATTTGAATTAGGTCTTTTTGAAAACCCTTACGTTGATGTAGAAACAGCTGTAAAAACAGTAGGCAATACAAATTTTCAGAAAAAAGCAGATTTAGCCTTGAGAAAATCTATCGTTTTATTGCGTAATGACACAAAGGTTTTGCCTATTACTAAAAAGACAAAAGTATATTTTGAGACATATTATGACAATGGTAGAAACCCCAATCCCATTACTGTTAATAAACCCAGTATTTCGAACCCTAATATTGAATTTGTAGGAAGCAAAGAAGAAGCAGATGTTGTTTTATTATGGCTAATTCCTAATGGTGGGAGTTTGTTTAGTTCGCAAGGCAAACCGATTGAATTGAGTTTATCCAAAAATAAAATAGATGTAGCCCATGTAAATGAAATTATCAAGGCTAAGCCTACAGTGGTTGCCATTAACTTTACTAATCCTTGGGTAATTAATGAAATAGATGATACAAACTTAAAAACAGTAATAGCGACATTTGGTACTACAACTGATGCACTTTTGGATGTAGTAAGTGGTACATTTAACCCCACAGGTAAAATGCCTTTTACTACACCTGTTTCAGAGAAAGCCGTTTCAGAAAATCAATCTGATGTGCCGGGATATTTAAAACCGAAAGGCTATGCACTGTTTAAGTTTGGAGAAGGACTTAGTTATTAACAATAAGGGATAGAAAATACGATATGTAGATATGTAAGAATAAATGTCGATTTGGCTCTATCTGTCTTATTTATGTCACTTTAAGCCAAATTGAGTATTCTATTTGGCTTAAAGTGATGTTTTTATCTCCAAAAGAAAGGCTACTCAAAAAAGTAGCCTTTCTAATAAAATATATGTTAATCTTATTTTGAAAACAAAGCTTCCCAAATTACATCATATACGTCGGTTGCTTGAATTTCGCCGTCGCTTATTTTTTTATCAGAAATCAATACAGGATAATACTCTTTACCAATATTAACTCCTCCATGAGAGCCTTTTACAAGCGTCGCATCTAGTGGAATAACATCCATCAAATACCTGAATCCTAATAATTTACGGGCTAATTTATAGCCTGCTCTTAATTTAATAAATGGATTAGCAGGATTCATAAACATCTCTACAGGGTCGTAACCAGGTTTTCTATGAATATCTACTAAACGAGCATAATCAGGAGCTTTAGCATCATCTAGCCAGTAATAGTAAGTAAACCAACTGTCGGCATCTGCCATTACAACTAAATCCCCAGCACGTTCGTGATTAAGGTGATGAGCCTTTTTACCTTCTTCGTCCAACACTAGAGCAATGCCTTTGGTATTTTCTAAAATACTTTTTACACGTGCTTCCTCAGTTTTATCATTGATATAAATATGAGCAATCTGATGGTCGGCAATAGCAAAAGCCTTTGAAACACCAGCATCTAATAATTCATAATCACGTTCTACTCTTACCGAAATCAAACCATTTTCTCGGAATATTCTATTGATATGGATAGGATTGTTCACACTATTGATACCATATTCAGATAGAATGATGATGTTAGTATCTTTTGCTTGGTAATGCGTTACCAAATCTTCCACTAGTTTATCTACCTCTCCCAATTCTTTATGGATTTTAGAAAAATCTACTCCATATTTTTGTAAGCAATAATCTAAATGAGGTAAGTAAATTAAACTTAAGGTTGGGTCATGCGCTTTGTCAACCCAGATAGACGCATCAGCAATCCACTTTGAAGATTTTATATTAGCATTCGGTCCCCAAAAACTAAATAATGGGAAAGTGCCTAAATCAGCTTGAAGTTTATCACGCAAATCTGCTGGTTGTGTATAACAATCGGGGGCTTTTACGCCATCAGCATGGTATTGTGGTCTTGGCGTTACAGAATAATCAGCCGAAGAATACATATTATACCACCAAAACATTTTAGAACAAGTAAAATTCGGGTCTTGACGCTTAGCAGCTTCCCAAATTTTTTCTGCCTTTACTATTTTGTTAGATTGCTTCCAGAATTTATGCTCATTGTCTTCACGGTCGTACCAGCCATTGCCAACAATGCCGTGGGTATCAGGGAATTTTCCTGTTACATAACAGCTTTGCGAAGTGGTAGTAACGGCAGGTAATACAGGTTTTATATGTGTAAGGTGATGCTCAGAAAGATATTTTTTAATGAATGGAGTATGTTCTCCGATGACGCTAGTACTCAATCCGACTACATCAATGACTACTGTTTTTTGCATATTATTTTTTAGCTATCTGCTGTCAGTCGTCAGCTTTCAGCATTTTTGTTAGAAGTCAACTACTCATGGCATGACTTCAAGTCATGCCATGAGTAAATCTCCATTATATTATTAAGAAATAAAAAGCTCAAAGCTCACTTCTTATAGCTTACAATAAACTTTTCACCCAGTTAATCTCTCTAGCAATTGATTCATTCAGAGGGACTTGCACTTCAGGAGGTAGAACACCCCAAGTATAAGTTTCAATTTCTAAATGATTAGTAAAAGGTTTTTGTTTATGAATGGCTATGGTATCTACAATGTCTGATTGTGTTGAAGAAAGCTCTCCGTATTGTTCAATAAATAAAGGCACATGAAAATGTACTCGCCATTCTACGTGTTTCTCTGGTGCAAATGCTTGAATAGCAAGGTTTAAATCTTGGTATTTTTCAAAAGTACCATCAGCTTTCTTAGCAACTACTTGGTGTAAATAGCTGACTTCATCGTACTGAGCAATGGCTTTTAATTTTTCCTCAGCATCTTTCGTAAAATCTACTTTAATAGCTGAGCTTATTTGAATTTTGCCAACAGCAATATTTGCTTTTGATAATTGCTTAACTACGATGGCAGGCTTTTCATAGCTTACCGCAAAATGACAAACATCATAGCATAATTGGATATGAGTATGTAAAATATCTAATGTTTCGTCAGAAGAAAGTCCTTTTTTTGCAAAATATTCTATAGCAATAGGTCTTAAATAGTCTTGATACCAAGTGATAAATTCGGTAGAATTTTCCAAGATACCATCTGGTTCTGGCTCAATATCTAAATGTAATGTTTTTCCTGTTGATTCTCTAAGCGCAATTAATTCATCAACTACTAAAAGCATATTTTGGGTAGCTAATGTAGTAGCATAATGAAGGCTTTCTGATGGAGTATGACTTTCAACTTTCCACCAAAAACGGTAGGAAAGTGGTGATGTCGAAATTCCTCCTTCGTTCATCTCAGCAGGTAAAAGTTTAGCCAACAACTTAAACATCCTGATAGTATATTGTACTCTGTCAACGGTTGTCCAGTCAGGGGCATGTACTTGGTCTTTTACTACTACGTCATGAAACCCACCATACGGAAAACCATTCATTGTAAATACATAGCAATCGTTTTCAGTCAACCATTGTTGAAAAGCCTTAAAGTTCTCTGCTTCGGATAAATCTATGCTCGCTTGATTAGCCAAACGCAAGCCTATACCCATCGAAGCATCTTTACTGACTGAATTTTTAATTTCAGGAATGCTACTTTGGAGTACTGAAAAATGGTGATTCCAGTCTACACCAGGATGAATATTACTACAATATGTTAAAAGTCCAAAGGCAGTTTGCATAATTTTTTATGAGCGTTTTTCGAGAAAATCTACTGCTTGTTTTACCAATTCGAAATCTATTTCGTGTACTTCTACTCCTTTTCCTAGACCTTCTAATAAAGTAATGGTTAGGCGACCGCCCAAATGCTCACGGAATTCGTTAAGACCTTTCCAAAGATTAATTTTGTCATTTTCTGCTAAGGCAGGATGATATAAATCAAAGCCTAGATTTTCTAAAACCAACAAAATTCTATCCAAAGCATCTTCGCTAATCATACCTTTTAAATAAGAATATACACAGTCGAGGGCAATGCCAATGGCTACGGCTTCGCCATGACGTATTTCAAAATTGGTAAGATATTCTAATTTATGGGCCGCCCAGTGACCAAAATCTAAAGGACGTGCAGAACCGCTTTCAAAAGGGTCACCACTAGAAATATGCTGTACATGGAGTTCAGCACAACGGAAAATATGCTCGTTCATAGACTCCTCATCTCTATGAGCCAACAAAACAGATTTGTTTTCTAGCCATTCAAAGAAGGTTATATCCTTGATAAGAGCCACTTTTACCGCTTCTGAAATACCCGAACGCCAGTCACGCTCGTCTAATGTTTTCAAAAAAGTGCTATCATTAAATACTGCTACTGGCGGAGCAAATGTGCCTAAAAAGTTCTTTTTACCAAAATAATTTACACCATTTTTTACACCAACACCCGAATCATTTTGTGAAAGAACAGTCGTAGGAATACGAATATGTTTTACGCCTCTATGAGCAATCGCTGATGCATAGCCTGTCATATCTAAAAATGCTCCACCGCCTATGGCAGCTACAAATGAGTGACGGTCGATACCATAAGTATCAATTGCTCGGAGTGTTTGAGCTAAATATATTTCATCATTTTTTACTTGTTCTCCACCCGGTAACACGATAATGTCTGCTACTAGCTCCACTTGTTCTTGACCTTCAAAGTATTTTTTTATGGCTTCTTGCAAGTATTGATGAGTGTTGGCAACACCTTCGTCAATTAGAAATAAAATTTTCTTACGAAACTCATTTGCACCATAATGACTGCCAAAATCGTTTAAGAAAGTAATTAAAGTAGTGTTTTCAGGGGCGAAGAGATTTTCGGTAAATAAGATATTGTACGAAAAATTAACCTGAAATGTTTGCTGAATCTGAGACATTTATAATACGAGTAAAAAATCAAATTTTAAACAATATTTAACTAATGATGAATCCATACCATTGGCTTTATCAAGGCATAATTCCTTCACTTTATGTAACGGCAAATAACTTCGCCAATTTCATAGAAAGGGGCAACAATGCTAAAACACATAAAGCAAGAATCCAGTTTCCTGAAACACTTACCCATGCTGCATCCATTACGATTAAAGACAGTACTCCTGCTTTCACAGCCTTGCCGATATTAGGCCCTATTGGGTCAGCAATTGCTGTAATTAATGGTTTGAAAATCAAGTATATGTGTAATAACACAAAGCCAATTGCTAGTTCAAAATAGCCTAATTGAAATGCAAAAAGCAATTGAGAAATACTAACAAAAGCATATAAAAATCCTGCAAAATATAATGTTTTTTGGCTTCCTCCATGCACTTCTCCCCTACTTACCATCGTTATGGCAGCGATGTATATAACAGGAATAATGCCTAAATACCACAGTTCCGCTGGAGCAGTAGCTACAGCAGACATTCCTAAAATCAGGTTTCCGCCACGACAAAGCCCCATGTTAATTGGACCAATGATATCATGATGTTTGCCGAAACGATTATAAACCAATGCCAAAATGGCAACGGCAATAGCGATTAGTCCACTTTGAGTACTGTTGAGAAAGGCTGCAATAATACCAATGATAAGCAAAATACTGCCGAATATTGCAGCACTTTGCTTACTGACTCTTCCACTTGGAATTGGTCGTTCGGGTCTCTCTACAGCGTCTAATTCAGCATCAAAAACATCGTTATACACGATACCACCGCCATATAAACACTTGGTAGCAATGACGAGTAAAAGAACCGTTTGAATACTTTGAGTATCGCTTGAAAAAATAAAACCTGCGATGGAAATCCCAGCGAAAATATCAGCTACGGATGTCACAATGTTGGCAGGTCTTAAAAGTTGGAAGTATGCTTTTATGTTCAAAACTTAACGAATGATTAAGGCATTTTTATCGACTCTTGGTTGTTGTCCTCCCCTCAAAATCGTGTTGCCATTAAATTTTAGACTTTGGTCTATTTCTTGCGGATTTTCAAAATCATCCACATTAATTTGTCCGCTCTGAGAAAAGGCATCAATGGCATTTTGATAGGTAACCAAACGAATATCATGGTCTGAGATTCCTTTTATTTTCATTAACGCTGCCGTTTTGGGAATAGCCAAGGGGTCACTAATACCCCAGTCTGCTGCAGAATTAATCATAATTCTTTCAGAACCATATTGTTTTACCACCTCTACCATGCGTTCGTTACCCATTTTTGTGAATGGATAAATAGTAAAGGCCGCATAAAAACCTTGGTCTAATACACTTTTTACAGTTTCTTCATTATTATGATCAATAATTACCATTTCAGGACTAATACCATGTTCTAGTGCAATAGCCATACTTCTTTCAGTTCCCTTTTTCTTGTCACGGTGTGGAGTATGTACTTGTACTGGTAAACCAGCTTCTTTAGCTAACTCTAATTGTAAACGATAATATTTTTCTTCGGCAGGCGTTTGGTCATCAAAACCAATTTCGCCAACCCCAACTACACCTTCTTTATATAAATAAAGCGGTAGAATTTCCATAACTTCTTCCGCAAGGGCTTCATTGTTGGCTTCGCGAGAGTTCAGACCAATAGTACAATAATGTTTGATACCAAATTGCGAAGAACGAAAACGCTCCCATCCTATCAAGCTGCTGTAATAATCCTTGAAAGTTGAAAGCCCTGTACGTGGTTGACCCAGCCAAAAAGCAGGCTCAATAATAGCTACCACGCCCGCATCAGCCAATGCTTGATAGTCATCAGTAGTACGAGAAGTCATGTGAATGTGTGGATCAAAAAACTTCATGTCTTTGATATAATCCATGAAATTGACTTGTACATTCGTAGCCGTTGCCAATTCTTCGGCTGTTCCTTCAAAATGTGAAGGATTTTGGGTTATTTCGTTATGTTTTTGGCACATTTGATTAGTGGTTAATAACTAGCTCAAAGGTCAACACACAAACTCTGATTTGAACTAGCTTTAAATTTCGAATAAAATACTAATTAGTATATCCTTTATTATCGGACAATAGAAGCGATAATTACTTATTCTTCTAAAGTTTTCCAAGAAATACGCTGACTATCAAGTCCTTCTACTAATGTTGAATATTTTTCAAGCAAGGATTTTGCAGGCTCAAAAGTTGTTTCTTTGCATAGTAATATTGCAGCAATTTGATTTTGCTGACTATCTGTCAACAATAACTTCTCTATATCTTTCAATAAACTCTCGTTCAAAAACTGAATGACTAATCGCCAAACTTGTGCTGGAACTGTTCTGCCAGCAGCCCAACGTTCATGGGCAAAATCTGAAAGCGTATCCGCTAATTTTTGATTAGCTCTGTCGGCTAAACCATGAATTAAATGAATCGGCTTATCATTAAAAATACATTTTAACACTAATTGATTCCATTCTGCTTCAGAAAAATATGTACTAGCAAAAGTATTTCTAAATGCTAAAGAATCGAAAATTAAACCAATATTAGAACGAACGGCCTCTGTAGCCCTGTAAACCCATTTTTGAGGGAAAGCTAAATAAGGTAAAGCTGAATATAAGGCTACAGCTTCATTGATTTCAGCGGTATCAAAAAGTGAATTAATATTTTTAAGATACGTTTCTTCTGAGTCGTGTGGAATAGATAACAATAAATAAACTCTTGTTAACCTATCCATCGTCCATTCATGAACAAGATTTTCGTTATCAACTAAAGTAGTTACTGTTTTTTTTGATACAAATCTTGGTGTGGCGACAAATGCTGTTAAAATATGTTTACTATCACCCGATGTTTTGCTTAAAATCCAATTTAGCTCTTTATCTGTAGCATTTTCTTGGATAATTTTTAAAAGGTTGCTCTGTATGCTCACAATTTTTAAGTCTAATTAATGCAAAATAATATTTATCAAAGGTAAGAACAGCGAGGGAAATTTAACGTAATAAAAATCATTGTTTACGTCGTATTTATCTCTTTTTGTCGTTTTATTAAGTACCAAACCGTTGAACGGTTGAACAGTTTTCCTTTAACGGTTCTGAAACCAAAATTATTGAGTTCTTGAGCAATACTTTCCAACGTATATTCATCTCTATTGTATCGGGCTATCATCCCACTTGCCATTTTATTGTTAATATTTTTAATGGCTTTTTCTCTTTGCATCTTCCCGCCAAGGTCTCTTGTTTCTTGGGTAAAATACTGTGGGTTACCCATTTTTTCACCTCTTTTTTTCTTAGCTTCTAAGGCTACTTTTGTTCTGATACTAATGATTTCTCTTTCTCTTTGAGCGAAAATTGCATAAATTCCTAGTGTAACTGTATCAGTATCAGGTAAATCGCAACTTTTAAAGTTTTCACCTAATAATTTTTTCAATTTAAAAATATGCTCGATGTCTCTGCTCAATCTATCTAATTTTGCAACGATAAATGTGTATTTTTTTTCATTACACAATTTAATAGCTTCCATCAATTTAGGACGATTTTCAATGTCTTTACCACTGATGGCTTCAATAAATTCATGTTCAATAGCTGCTTCATCAATTTTTGCATAATGTTCAATAATGGCACGTTGGGCTTCTAACCCAAGCCCTGAACGTTCTTGACCTTTTGTTGAAACACGTAGATAGCTTACATATTTTTTCATAGATAGATTTTATATGTTTGAAATCTCTTTTTTAAATCCGCTGAGATTTTATTATTTCTTTGCCAGATTAATTCTGGTACAGAATAACGGATTCTCAAGCGCTTCATTTTACTGCTGTTTTTCAAATTTAATTTTTGAAATAACCGAAACTATCAACTTTTAGAATTTTAACCTTAAGTTTGACTTTTAGACAAATATAATACGCTTTGTTTAAAATCTAAGAGGGTCGTATTAGATTTTAAACAAAACTTCTAAAAATCATTTTTATTTTATTCAAGGTTGATTTTCTAGTTTTTTTTAATTAAAGGAATTTTATTCTTTCAAAATACATTTACTATTAATAATCACTTTTAAAAAATGTATTTAGTGTTCTAAGTCAAAGCTCAGATGAAAGAACTTTTTAATTTTAATCTTCATGAAAAACGCGTTTCAAATTTTAACTACTATTATAGCTTTAATATTTACGAATTCAATATTTGCTCAAAAATCGTCACCACGGTTTATGTTTAGATTGTACGAAGACAATGACTTTTTTAACGTTCGAGGAATAGGAACTGATGAAGCTTACAGCAATGGAACAAGATTCGATTTATTTTATACAAAAAAACATGACTCTCATTTTTTTGTGGATAGACTATTACCGAAAGCAGGCGATAGCACCATTAATGTTTTTGGTTGGGGCTTTGCACAACTCATGGTTACTCCGAGAGATATTACCAAAACTGAATTTCAACCAGATGATTATCCATTTGCGGGGTCTTTGTATATTACACATACACTTTATTCTTATAATCCTGTTAAGAAATACGATTTTCAAACAGAGATAATAGCGGGAGTAAGGGGACCAGCAGCTTTGGCAAAACAAACACAAACATTGATGCATAGGATAATTAATGATAAAATTCCAAGAGGATGGGATAACCAATTAGATAATACTGCTATTTTTAACATAAACTTCACTGCTGAGAAAGAAGTATTTCATTTTCAGAAATTTATTGAAGTAATGGCAGGAGGGAGAGCCACGCTTGGTAATATGCTCAATTCTGTAACAGTGTATCCAATGGTTAGGATTGGTAAATTTAGTCCATATTTTCAAGGATTTTTAAATCAATATGGAAGTAAATCCAGTCGTTTTAAAAAATTTCAGGCATATTTTATCTTTAAACCTGAAGCATCGTATATCCTCACTAATAAGTTGATGAATGGAGAGGTAAATAATTCGAAAACAGATGTTTATCAAAATAGTATAAGAAATTGGTTTGCTGAAATTTCATATGGAGCTGTAATTACTAAAGGTAATTTTGGTATTTCGTATAATCAAAAAGTAGCCAGTGCTTATAAAAAAGGGCTGTATAGACATAGTGTCGGAAATCTTTCATTGTATTACAATTGGTAAATTAATTAGCTTTGTAATTATAACAAATTAACTAAGCAAGATGAAGATTGTCGTTTTAGATGGATATACTTTAAATCCTGGGGATTTATCATGGGATGAGTTAAACGCATTAGGGGAAGTAATAATTTACGATAGAACTCCAAGCGAAAAAATTGTAGAGCGAGCCGACGGGGCAGAGATTGTGTTAACGAATAAAACACCACTTGGAGCTTCAGAAATTTCACAATTAAGTAGTTTGAAATACATTGGTGTATTGGCTACTGGATATAATATTGTTGATATTGAAGCTGCTAAAAATCAAGGAGTTATTGTAAGTAATGTACCTGCTTATGGTACTGAATCTGTTGTGCAGATGACTTTTTCGCTTTTACTAGAACTTACTTTACATGTTCAAAAACATAGTGATGCTGTTCGTGAGGGGAAATGGGCAAATTCTAAAGATTTTTGTTTCTGGGATTTTCCTTTAATTGAATTAGCTGGAAAAACCATAGGCATTATTGGTTTTGGTAGCATTGGTCAAAGAGTTGCAGATGTTGCTACAGCCTTTGGAATGGACGTCATTGGTTATAGTCGTACACAAACTGACCAATCGCATCGTAAAAATTTTAAATGGGCAAGCATACCAGATTTGTTAGTAGCATCAGATGTAGTAAGTATTCATTGTCCATTAACTGCCGAAACAAAAGGACTGATTAATCGTGAAAATTTACAGAAAATGAAAAACACTGCTTTCCTGATTAATACCTCAAGAGGACCCATTGTAGTCGATGAAGATTTAGCAGAAGCATTGAATAATGGCACTATTGCAGGGGCTGGGATAGATGTACTTTCTGTAGAACCCCCTCAAAAAGATAATCCATTGTTTACAGCAGAAAATTGTATTATTACACCACACATAGCTTGGGCTACTAAAGAAGCAAGAACAAGATTACTAGCCATCGCTTTAGAAAATATCTCAGCCTATATCGGAGGAAATCCTACAAATATTGTTAATAAATAATTTATACAATACGTAATAACTTGTTATAAATCAATATATTAATTTAAAAATGTCTCTATACTTTTGAGGATAGAGACATTTTTAAATGTGTATTATGCTTGCTTTAATAACTGAATATTAGCTATTAATTTCACTTCTTCACTTACCAAAACTCCACCCGCTTCTGTTGGAGCATTCCAAGTTAAGCCAAAATCTTTACGATTGATTTTAGCGGTTAATTCAAACCCAGCTTTTACATTTCCCCAAGGGTCAGTTGCTGTTCCGCCATATTCTACTGCCAATTTTACAGGATTTGTTACGCCTTTGATGGTTAAGTCACCTACTAATTCGAACTCATCATCATCTTTTTTTGTAAATTTAGTAGAAGTAAATGAAAGTGTTGGATACTTTTCAACTTCAAAGAAATCAGCACTTTTTAAGTGTCCGTCGCGTTGTTCGCTATTGGTACTAATAGAATCCACTTTTGCTTCGAATGATATTTTTGCATCTTCAAAATCGTCTCCAGCCTCAACTGTTCCGCTGAATTCTTTGAAATGTCCTGTTACAGTTGTGATAACCAAATGTTTAACTTTAAACTGTACTTCTGAATGTGATGGGTCAATAGCCCAGATTGTAGTTGACATGATGTTTTAAGTTTAATATTATGAAATTGATAATTAATTTTCTTTAAAAATATATTGATTCGCTAAATTGATTTCCTCCAAAGAAATAGCATGTTGTTTCCCTTTGAAAATTTCTGAATGAACATTCGAATTAAGTTTTTTTAGAATCGAAATACTTTCTTCTACCCTTACTAACGGAACATGTGGGTCTGGATTGCCTGTGGTGATTAATATTGGTGTTTGCTCAAAGTCTCCTTTATACCTTTCTTTTACCAATACTTCGCCAATCACGCCTCCAGTAAAAGCGACAACACCACCATACTTTTTAGCATTTCTAGCCACGTATTCTAAGGTAAGACAAGCTCCTTGAGAAAACCCTAAAAAGTAGATTGAATTAGCAGGAATACCTGCCTTTTCAATATCTTTCATTACCTCATCAATTACATTCAGGGCCGAATCTAGTGCAGGTTGATTTTGTTCCTCGGGTGCCATGAAACTATATGGATACCAACTTCTTTGCGTAGCTTGAGGGGCAAAAATCGCCATTTCACCAAGATTCAAATGGTCTTTTAATGTAATGATATCTTGAGCTGAACCACCGCGACCGTGAATCATCACGATCGCTTTTTTGGCTTTTTCGATTGAAATACCAGTGGTCAAAACTTGTTTGCTATGTAAATACATAATTTTAATGAGTAAGTTAATCCAGTTTTGGGAGTGTTTTTTCGATACCAGCACGATATTGTTCATATTGAGCAGGCAATTTTAAGTTTAATCCCAATTCTTCTAAAGATTCATCTACTGTAAAACCTGGGTTATCACTTGCAATTTCAAAAAGTACTCCACCTGGTTCACGGAAATATAATGAATAGAAATAGTTTCTATCGATTTTCTCTGTAATCTGTAAACCCGCATCCATTACTTTTTTGCGAAATTCCATTAGGATATTATCATCACTTACTCTGAAAGCTACGTGGTGTACAGAACCTTTTGAAACGTGTCCTACGCCTTCACCTGGTACTTCTACTAAATCAACGATGGCTGCCTGTTCAACAGCATCAGTTACAAAACGATAACGATTTACGTGTTGTTCTAATAAACGATACCCGAAAATATCTGTAAGCACTTTAGCGGTAGCATCAATTTTATTCGTAGTAATCGTTACACTATGAAAACCTAAAGTAGCATGTTGTGCTGTTACTTCCTCTGTTTCAAATGGAGCACGAGTATCAGCTTTTTTAGGAACAATCAATTCAAACTTCAAACCGTCAGGGTCTAAGAAAGTAAGGTATTGTTCTCCAAATTTCTCAGCTACTTTATTATAAGTAACATTGTTTTGCTCGAATCTCTTTTGCCAGAATTCTAAACTTCCTTCTGGAACTGCATACCCAATTTCTGTAGCTTGACGAGTCCCTCTTCTTCCTTGTGGAATACCATCACCCCAAGGGAAGAATGTTAATACTGTTCCAGGTTCGCCTGTAGCGTTACCATAGTAAAAGTGATATGTATTTGGGTCATCGAAATTGACAGTTTTTTTAATCATTTTCAAGCCCATTACTCTTGTATAAAAGTCGTAATTTCTCTTTGCATTTCCTGCAATAGCAGTGATATGGTGCAATCCATTTATTCTATTTTCCATAATTGTTTTCCTTTTTTGTTGATACAAAGTTATCCGCTCAGATATTGATTTCTCTTGAACTAGGACAAGAAAACACAGAAATGAGAAAAAAATGAAAAAAAGACTAAAAATAAACTAAAACTAAACTAAAACTAAAATAGCTTCTTAGCCACATGTTATTTGCGTGACTAAGAAGCTATTTTATTATGCTATATATTAGATTTACTTCACCTTCCACTCATGAATTCCAGCGGCGTTATCTTTCGATAATTGTACTTCTAATTTTAAAGCTTTGGTAGTTATTGGTTCAAACTGAATAGTGTTGAATTTATCTTTAGCAACAGCATCTTGATTGATTACTTTAACAGGAAGCCATTGACCATCTTTCAGGTATAATATTTTCCAAGAACTTGGTAAATAACACCCTCCCCAAGGACTATCGTCAAACCAATAGACTTCTGATGATGATACTGTATATTCTTGGTCAAAATCATACTGAACAAATTCGGTAGAATTTTTCTTTGGCCACCAATGGAAGAAATTACCACTTCTGTCGATAGAGTTTTCAACCTCATATTGGTCATTAAGTGCTTTTAACATCATCGGACTTTTGATTGAAGCTGTAACTTTACTTTTACTAGCTATAGTCGGAGCAGGCTTTGGTTTTGATGCCGACGCTTCAAAAGGAATCCACACTTGCATTTCTGATGAACCACGATTCGCCCATGTATAATATGGAATAGCGGTTACTTTCTGCTGTGTTTTAATCAACTCATTACTATTGATTTGCCTTTTGGTTGAAGAACCATCCATTTCTAAAGCCATCACGCCGTTCAATAAACTAGTCTGAAAAACAGGAGTAACCGTTGAGTTTTTATCAACAACGATATTCAGTACTGATGAATCTGCATTATCAATGCCCTCTAAACAATAGACTAGGGGACCTCTTTGCAAAGCAAATCTTTGATAATCAGCTTTTACGCTGTCTTTGGCTTCAATCTTCTTTATTTCCATTGGTAAATCCAACGTCAATTTATCACCTTTAACCCATGTACGATTAATCACAGCATAGCCCTTTTCGATGGAATATTTTGCAGGTTTCCCATTTAATAAAAGGGTAAAGTCTATGCTTTTACTTTTATCCTGATACAAATCGCCTTGGATTGGTTGATTTTTTGCCCAACCCGGAATACGAATATGAATGTTGAAACTAGCTTTTTTAGCTGGATTGATGATAAATTCATCTTTCCCACTCCAAGGATAATTGGTTTCTTGATGGATTTCAACCTTGGTATTTGTCAATTGGATAGTGGCATCACCCCCTACAAATAAATTAATATATAAATCGTTTTGGTTTTGCGCATACGCATATCCTGGTACTGAAGGCAAAAAGCGAGTCATGTTAGAAATACAACAGGCACAATCATACCAAGTTCTGCGTTGATGTTGTCCCATTGAAGCCAACGGATTTGGATAAAAGAATCTATCTCCTGTTAAAGAAATACCAGAAAGTAAACCATTGTAAAGGGTACGTTCTAGTACATCAATATATTTAGCATCGCCATGCAGTAAAAACATTCTATTGTTCCAATACACATTGGCAATGGCGGCGCAAGTTTCAGCATAGGCACTCATGTTAGGTAAATCATAATCAGCCCCAAAGGCTTCTCCATTACCTGTAGCACCTATACCCCCTGTAATGTAAATCTTTTTATCAACTACATCATTCCAAATGTCATCGATAGCACTTAAGTATTGCTTGTCGCCAGTCAGTGCTGCTACGTCTGCCATGCCTGTGTACATATAAGTTGCCCTAACCGCATGCCCCACCGCTGTATGCTGATCTACTACTTTTTTATGCGATTGACTGTATTCTTGGTTCAAATGCCCTTCTTTACCTCTTAAATCCAGAAAGAATTTTGCTAAAGTCAAGTACTCTTTTTTGCCCGTTACCCTATACAAACGGGTTAAACCAGTCTCCACTATTTGATGACCGGGGAAACGTTCTTCTTTGCCCCAGCCAAAAGTTTTCACTAATAAGTCAGCATTTTTGGTGGCAATATTTAGCAAATTCTTTTTACCCGTTGCTTGATAATGCGCTACTGCCGCTTCATAAAGATGCCCTGCATTGTATAATTCATGACTTAAGTCTTCTTCTTTTTCCCAACGTTTTGAACCAATCCACTCGTGTGGTTTGGCAATTTTCATTGTTCTAAAAGTATATAAATATCC
This sequence comes from Arcicella sp. GW458-12-2-14-TSB2, assembly GCF_059423785.1. Lineage (NCBI taxonomy): Bacteria > Pseudomonadati > Bacteroidota > Cytophagia > Cytophagales > Flectobacillaceae > Arcicella > Arcicella sp. GW458-12-2-14-TSB2. The sequence goes on from NZ_JBWKYN010000007.1 coordinate 59,782, forward strand.
ATCTGGTTCTTGGGCAGCACCAATATTACTAATTAAGGTATCTAAGTATTTTTCAAGGGCAATATCTTTTTTAGTTTGAAGACTATAAGATGCCCCTTCTATCACTTTATATAAATCGGTGTCATCAAAAGTATAAGTAGTACTTTTTTCAGCGGGCATTTTTCCTGCAGCTTTAGCAAAATTATCAATCCGTCCAGTTATTTTACATTGGTTTAATGTATAGGGAATGGTTACCTCGGCATTGATTTTCATTTTAGGTAACCAAAAATTATCCTTAAAGTGTACTTGTGTAAAAGTGACAGGTTGAATAGGATAATCATTATGTTGTGCCTCAGCTTCATTGATAAAAAATGAAAAAAGAACCACAAAAGTAAATAGCCTTTTGAAAGATAATGATGACATATTGTTGAGTGTTTATGGCTAATGATGATACTTAAGATTGGGGCTTCTTGCCTAGAAAAAGATAGTACGCTGGGATACCTAATAATACGATTACTAAACCGGGCAACGTAAATGAAGGGCGATATATCAATAGTGAAATACTAATTACTGATGCCGAAAAGATGTAAATAAGGGGTAAAAAAGGATAGCCAAAGGCTTTGTAAGGACGAGGTAAGTTGGGTTGAGTAATGCGTAGTCTGAAAATGCCTATAATTGTTAGTATATAAAAAATCAGTACAGCAAAGATTACATAATCAAGTAATTCACCATAGCGACCACTCAAACAAAGTACAGATGCCCAAATACATTGTATCCATAATGCTTTTTCGGGTACGCCATTTTTATTAAGTTGAGCTACTTGTTTAAAAAATAGGCCATCTTTTGCCATGCTGTAATACACTCTCGCACCTGATAAAATCAAACCATTGTCGCAACCAAAAGTAGAAATCATCAAAAACACAGCAATGACCATTGTACCAACCTCTCCGAATATATGTTGTGATGCCACCATACCCACTCTGTCGTTTTCAGCGGTAGCGATTTCTTGTAGAGATAATACGCTCAGATACATTACATTGCACAGGAAATAAGTAGCTGTAACGATAAGTGTTCCTAAGAATAAACTTAGTCCAATATTTCGTTCAGGTCTTTTAATTTCTCCTGCTATAAAAGTAACGTTATTCCAAGAATCACTACTAAATAGGCTTCCAACCATACTAGCGGCTATAGCACCCATAAAAGCCATACTGGAGTAGGGAAGTGATGTAATGCCATCAAATTGGAAAAGTGAAAAACCTGATTGCCAATTGGCTTCCCAAATTTCTTTTTTAGCGGCTATCGAAAAACCAAAGATAATCAGTCCGAATAATGCTATGATTTTGATGAGAGTCAGTATCGTTTGAATAGTTTTTCCTTCTTTTACACCACGCGTATTGATATACGTTAATAAGGAAACCATTAAGATTGAAGTGAGTTGAGCGGCCGAAACTTTAAATAATTTAAGGTCTAATAAGATGTTTTTCTCGCTAAGAAACGGAAAAATATAAGCGGAGAATTTACTAAAAGCCACACCTACCGCAGCAATTGAGCCCGTTTGAATAACGGCAAAGAAACTCCAACCATACAAAAAGCCAACAAGGGGATTGAAGGCTTCTTTTAGATATATATACTGTCCGCCAGCTTTGGGAAACATGGCACTTAGTTCTCCATAACTTATGGCAGCAATTAGGGTTAGTAGACCTGTTATCAACCAAACCACTAACAGCCAACCCGCCGAACCTACATTGCGAGTAATATCGGCACTCACAATAAAAATCCCTGAGCCAATCATAGAACCCGCAACAATCATGGTGGCATCCAATAAACTCAACGAACGTTTAAATGCACTTGGATTTTGTTCAGCCGAGGGTTCTAAAGTAGTTGGTTGATTCATATTGCTCAGGTTGTATGATGAATTTATATTTTACAATACTTGGAAACCATAAGCATAAGGGTCGTCCTCGTCGTCGATATTAATGGTATTGTAGCCATAAATTCTAGCCCAACCTTCAATACTTGGTCTGATGGCTGGCTTGCCACCCACAGTAGTTTCTTCTTCTATTCGACCGATAAACTTTGAACCAATGATACTTTCATGCACAAAATTATCGCCCTTTTTTAGCTTGCCTTTTGCATACCATTGAGCCATCCTTGCTGAAGTACCAGTGCCACACGGTGAACGGTCGATGGCCTTATCACCATAAAAAACGGCATTTCTAGCAGTAGAGCTTGGGTCGAGTACGTCGCCAGTCCACAATATATGCGAACAGCCGTTGATGGTTTCATTATCGGGATGAACAAACGTATATTGCTCATTGATTCGTATACGCATCGTTCTACTCCAACTAATCAATTGGTCAGCAGTATAATGTTGTAAACCTTTAAAGTTCTCTTGAACATCCACAATGGCGTAAAAATTACCTCCATAAGATACATCTACTGTCAATGTTCCTAAATCAGGGCATTCTACACTGATATTTTCAGCAGCTAAAAATGATGCTACATTCGTCAGTTTTACACTTTTTACTTTATTTCCTTCTTGCTTATATTCAATCATTACCAAGCCCGCCGGCGCTTCCATTCTGATAATACCTTTGGTTTTAGGAATGATTAAACCTTCTTCCACTGCAATAGTTATCGTACCAATCGTTCCGTGTCCGCACATTGGTAAACAACCACTGGTTTCAATAAAGAGCACAGCGACATCATTTTCAGGATGATGTGGTGGGAACAAAATGCTCCCACTCATCATATCATGACCACGAGGTTCAAACATCAAACCTTGTCTGATCCAATCATATTCTTTTAAAAAGTGCTGTCTTTTTTCACTCATGTTTTCACCAATGAGTGTTGGTCCACCGCCTGCTACTAATCTGACAGGATTTCCACATGTATGAGCATCAATGCAAAAGAATGTTTTTTTCAAAGTATTGTATGGTTAAGTAATCGAAATGCGTAAGGTTATGTGTATGCTGTAAAAAATAAAGTTTGTTGATGAAATTTTAATAAAAACAGCTTACAGAAAATAATCGAATTTAACATCCGAGAACCCAATAGAGGATTCTCGGTGTGTTAAACATTAAAATTATATATATGATTTGGTTTAAGAATTCTGTTTCTAAGAATACTTTACTAAACGTTAAACTAAACAAAAAATTAGTCAATCACAATAGACTTATAATCTGGTAATGTTGGTCTTGTTGCAATTCCTGTATTGATAATATTCAAAATCGCTTCTCTTTCTTCGCCAATTAAAGTAAGTCGTGGTTGTCTAACGGCCTCGCTACCTATGCCTACTTGAGCTTCTGCCAATTTAATGTATTGTACTAGTTTTGGATGAATATCAAGTTCTAATAATGGGATAAACCAACGATAAATACTTCTTGCTTCAGCGATTCTACCTGCTTTTACTAATTTATAAATAGCAACGGTTTCTTCAGGGAATGCACATACTAAGCCTGCTACCCAACCATCAGCACCCATTACCAATTGTTCCATGGCAATGGTATCCACACCACAAAGAATACTGTAACGGTGGCCAAATAAGTTTCTCATACGAGTAACATTGGTCAAGTCACGGGTTGATTCTTTAACTGCTTGAATGTTTTCACACACAACTAATTCAGAAAACATTGCTAAAGTTACTTCAATTTTATAATCAATAGGGTTATTATAAATCATGATTGGAAGCGTAGTTGAATTAGCTACAGCTTTGAAATATTCAACCGTTTCACGATGGTCTGTTTTATAACGCATAGGGGGCAACATCATCAACCCCTCTGCTCCCCATTCTTCTGCTAAACGAGCCAACTCGATAGCATCTTTAGTAGCTCCTTCTGCAATATTCAAAATTACTGGTACTTTACCTGCTACTTTTTCAACAGTAAACTTTACTAAAGCACCTTTTTCTTCTAAACTCAATACGCTTGATTCCCCTAAAGTTCCTCCCAAAATAATTCCGTGAACGCCTGCTTCTAACTGAAATTGTAAATTCTTATCAAAAAGCTCGAAGTCAAGCTCATCTTTTTCATTAAACTTTGTAGTAACTGCTGGGAATACTCCTTTCCAATTGATTGCCATAATTTTCTTTTATTTTTAATCAAAATTATTAATAAAATAGTTTGCAAAAATTA
>NZ_JBWKYN010000008.1:0-58768 GCF_059423785.1 Arcicella sp. GW458-12-2-14-TSB2
GCCTTTTATTTTTATAAAATATTATTGTAATATTTCAATTTATTGTATTGTTTATTTTGTGAATAGGTAGTTCTAACGTAAATTTAATATCGAAGAAATACATTTGCTTAATTAGTTAATATTCAATGGGTTAAAAAATAGAGTTGAACTTGAAAATAAAAGTCAATGCTATTTATTAATAAGTAGCTCAAACAGAGCTACTATAAATATACCGTTTAATAGATTTTTTTGTGACTATCCAACATAGATTGTAAATTTGTAGCAAGGTAATTCGGTTAAATAGCACATTAAACATAAACTTATGATGAAAGACTACTTTGGAAGAGAAAATTATTATTTACGATTGCTTACTGATATTTTAGTATTAATGCTTTCATTTTACTTGACTTCAATTGTCAGTAATCGTAATAATTCTATTCACGATAGAGAGGTTTTCGTGCTTTTAGTATTGGTTTGGTATTTTTCTAGTAAAATAATCCATGTTTATGATGACTTTCGAACCCTCAAATTTATTGACGAGTTCTTATTGTTAGTGCCTGTCATTGCTATTCAAGCATTAGTATTGATTCTATTTCTATTCTTCCTTAACGATAGAGATAATGCCCGTAGATTTGTACTAGAGTATTGCGCAATGCTTTTTGTTTTTCTCTCTATTAAGAAATACCTCTTAAAAAAATCCTTTGAGTTCCTGAGAAGAAAAGGAAGAAATACACGTAATCTTTTGATTGTAGGTAGTTCAGAGATGGGAGTTTCTTTTTTTGATTTTGTTAAGAATAACACTCAATTTGGTTATAATCCTATCGGTTTTATTGATGAAACTAAATCTGTATATTTAAACGGGCTATATAAAGGAAATTTTGATGAAGTAGATAAGATTATTGTAGATAATCAGATTGATGAAATTGTAGTGGCCATGCCACAGTTTAATAAGCAACAATTAGATAAAATCATTTCTGCAGGTGAAAGAAATGCTGTAAGAACTAGAATCATTCCTGATTATTTTAGATTTAGTTCTAATAAATTTAAGATGGGGATGTTTGGGAACTTTCCCATGATTACAGTAAGGGATGAACCTTTGAATCAATTGCACTGGAGGATGATTAAAAGAATAATAGATCTCTTTTTTAGTTTAATACTATGTATATTAATCTTTTCTTGGCTTTTCCCAATTATTGCATTACTTATACGACTAGAATCAAAAGGCAGTATTTTCTTCATTCAGGAAAGATGGGGTAAAAATAAAGAAATCATACGTTGTTTGAAATTCAGGACAATGTTTATCGAAAGTAAGGTAGTGGTAGATGGTAAGTTTCAGCAAACGACTGAAAATGACCCTAGAATTACGAAAATTGGGAGAATATTACGTAAAACCAATTTAGATGAACTGCCTCAGTTTTTAAATGTAATCGGAGGGTCAATGTCAGTGGTTGGACCACGCCCGCATGCTTTACAACATAATATAGAAAGCCAAGCCCTTATTAATAATTATGCCCTCCGTAACTGGGTAAAACCTGGCGTAACTGGTTGGGCGCAAGTAAATGGCTTGAGAGGTGAAACAAAAGATTTTAGTTTGATGCGAAAAAGAGTTGTATTTGATATTTGGTATATCGAAAATTGGACTCCTTGGCTTGATTTTAAAATAGTGATTATGACAGTCTACAATATGTTCAGAGGCGAAGAAATGGCTTATTAATTAAAGTCATTCGTACAAAAATAATCGAAAAAGGCAGTCAGAAATTATTTTCTGACTGCCTTTTTTGATACTAAAATTCTGAATGCTTTATGGTTCAAGCAAACATTAAACTTTCTCATTAAGGTGTCTTAATTTAGAAAGTTTGCTAAGAATACTTTTAGATTGTAATAATTTGTTCAGAATTCTTACATCGTCAGGTCTGTGTAAATCAGTACCCATAAACTCATAGAGATTCATATCCAACAATTTATTGGCTATCTCGTTTGCCTTAGGGCCATATTGATTGACCAATGACATCAAGTTTAATTGCAAATGGCATCCTAATGCTTTCAATTCTTCAAACTTAGCAAGATTTTCACTTAAGTATAAGTATCGCTCTGGATGAGCAATAATTGGGCGATAGCCTTTTGTTCTTAAGTTGAAAATAATAGTTTCTAAATTAATGGGAGCAGCTACAAAAGAGAACTCCACTAATAAATATTTATCTCCGAAAGTTAATAAATTATCATTGGCTAATAGTGTTGAAAATTGTTCGTCAATTTTGTATTCTGCGCCAACTTCTATCTCAATATCTATTCCCGCTTCCACTAAGGCTGCTTTTAATCTAATTAATCCCTCATTGATGATTTCAGGGGTATTAGGATATACTTCAGCCATGATGTGTGGCGTAGTGATAATTTTAGAGAATCCTAATTCCTTTAATTTTTGAATACAAGTAATAGAGTGTTCAATACTAGAACATCCATCATCAATGCCCGGTATGAGATGCGAATGAATATCTGTACCAATAAATGAAAAATCTACTATTTTAGGAGTATCTGGTGATTTTTTAAAAAATGAAAACATATCTTTTAATTTAAGCTATAAGCTTTGCGCCATAGATAATTAAGCTATAAGCTTTTTTGTTTTAAATTTTGAGCGAAGAGTCTTATTCTGTAAGGCCTTTAATTGTTTAAAAACTTCTAATAATATTGTTGAAGTTTTAAATAAATTTCGTTTCTGTGTCATAATGAGCTTATGACATATTTATTTTAGCTGTAAGTTAAACATTTATGCTAAAATACCATAAATCTTTGATAATAACGTGAATGCTATATGTTTGTAAATGTTTTTTCTTTGTATTATCAAATTATTATTGAAAAAAGAGAGTAGTTTATGATTTTTTCTACTTGTTAATGCGATTATACATGTATTAATCTTAAACTATTAACATATTTATTTATGAAAAACAGATATTTAGTACCTTTTATTTTATTGACTACTTTGTTTTTCCTTTGGGGATTTGCACACAACTTAAATCCAATATTAATTCCGCACCTTAAGAAAGCTTGTCAGCTTACAGATTTTCAATCTTCATTAATTGATGGGTCTTTTTTTATTGCATATTTTATTATGGCTATTCCAGCAGGTATGGTAATGAAGAAGTTTGGCTATAAAACTGGGATTATTGCTGGGTTACTTTTATTTGCAATAGGTGCTTTCTTATTTATTCCCGCCGCTAATACGCGCGTTTTTGCTTTTTTCTTAACGGCTCTGTTTGTGATAGCAAGTGGCTTGACTTTTTTAGAAACGGCAGCCAATCCATACATGACAGTACTTGGTGAACCCGAAGGTGCATCACAAAGATTAAATCTGGCACAATCATTTAACGGTCTGGCTGCCACGATTGCTCCTTTGTTAGGAGGATTATTTATTTTATCGGGAAATACATTAACTAGTGCAGAAACTGCCTCAATGTCGGCTGCACAAATGAGTACTTTTTTAGATGGAGAAGCTGCCACTGTAAAAATGCCTTATTTAATTATAGGTGTAGTAGTGTTGGTAGTAGCAATTTTATTATATAAAAGTGAGCTTCCTGAAATTACTGAAGCAGGACATGATATTGAATTGCCAACAGGAAGCCAATCTATTATGCGTCATAAACACCTAGTTTGGGGAATAACAGCACAGTTTTTCTATGTAGGTGCACAGGTATGCGTGTCTAGTTTTTTTATTCGCTATTTAGGAAAAACTGCTAATATTGATGAAAAAACGGCTGCCAATTTTCTATCTGCTGCCTTATTTTGTTTTATGATTGGTCGCTTTATTGGTACTTTTCTGATGCGTTATATTAGCCCTAATATTCTTTTGGCATTGTATGCTTTAATCAATGTTGTGCTCTTGATAATAGTAGTTATTTATGGCGGAATGTTATCAGTATACGCTTTAATTGGCGTTGAATTCTTTATGTCGATTATGTTCCCTACTATTTTCTCGCTAAGTATTAAATCGTTAGGCAAGGAAACAAAAATAGGGTCATCATTAGTCATTATGTCTATCGTCGGAGGGGCTATTTTTCCGTTAATTATGGGTAGACTTTCTGACATGATGAGTATCCAAGTGGCATATTCTGTACCATTAGTGTGCTTTTTCGTCGTGTTTTATTTCGGTTGGAAAGGGTCAGAAGTTAAGAGCCCAAGTTAACTATCTTAGCATGAAGCGAGAGTTAGCATTAATCTGTTTACAGGTTAAGGAGATATTGTATGCATTTTAGGTAATATGATTTATAATCAAGCGTAATTAAAATATATAGAAAGTAGTGAAAACAATTATTCTAAATCAACCTGGTGAGTTTCAGTTAATCTCAAGGGAAATAGATGATAAGTTGGCGGATAACGAGGCGCTTATCAAAATTCATAAAATTGGTATTTGCGGTACAGATTATCATGCTTTTAGAGGAAAACAACCTTTTTTTTCATATCCCCGAGTACTTGGTCATGAGTTGGGTGCTGAAGTGGTTGCATTAGGAAAAAATGTTGATACTGAACAATTGGAGATTGGCGATAAGGTTTCTGTTGAGCCTTATTTGAATTGCGGTACTTGTCAGGCATGTTTAAATGAAAAGCCTAATTGTTGTGAAAACCTGAAGGTAATGGGCGTACATACGGATGGAGGAATGTGTGAGTTTCTAAAGATTCCTGCGCATAAACTACACCGTTCAAAAGTATTAGGATACGAACAATTAGCACTCGTAGAAACCTTGGGTATTGGGGCTCATGCTGTGCAGAGAGCCAGTGTCACTAGCAATGATATTGTGTTAGTAATTGGTGCAGGGCCGATTGGTTTATCAGTAATCCAGTTTGCTAAACTTCATCAAGCTAAGATTGTGGTGATGGATTTCAACCAGCAAAGACTTGATTTTGCCAAACAATTGTTTGATACTGATGTGTCGGTACTGGCAAAAGAAGGATTTACAGCGGATGATTTAAAAACAGCATTAAATGGAGCTTTGCCAACAGTGATTTTTGATGCAACGGGCAATTCACAGTCTATGATGAAAGCTTTTTCTTATTTAGCTTTTGGTGGGAAATTGATTTTTGTGGGGTTATTTCAAGGAGATGTTACTTTCTTTGATCCAGACTTCCATCGTAGAGAAATGACACTTTTTGCTAGTAGAAATTCTCTTCCTGCTGATTTTAAAATGATTATTAAAAACATGGAAGAAGGAAATATTCAGACACAAGCTTGGCTTACGCATGAAGCTCCTTTTGAAGAATTACCGAATGTCTTTGAATCTTGGTTAGATCCGAGTTCAAGGGTGATTAAAGCAATGTTAAGCGTGTAAGATTTCGGATTTCGGATTTCGGATTTCGGATTTCGGATTAATATTGACTTACTAAGTTACAAAAAAACTAATTCAAGGGAATATAATAATAGCTGAAATCAGAGAGCTAAATTTCTAAAATTTAATCAGAAATCCGACACCCGATGACCGATACCCGACAGCTATACCGATACAATGGATGAATCTCTAATAATCAATTCTGTGTATAGTTTGAAGGTTTGGTAAGTTTGAGGAATGCTTGAGGGTTTTCGCTCAATTAAATCTAGCAATAACTCAGCCGAACGTTGACCCATTTCTAAGGATGGTTGCACTACTGTCGTCAAGGCTGGCTCTAACATAGAGGCAGCCTTGAGGTTTGTAAAACCAACCATGGCTATTTGTTCGGGAATGGTAATGTTTTTCTTTTTCAAAGTAGCCAAACAACCCAAAGCTAGTCTATCACTTACTGTTAGGATGCCATCTGGAGGATGTTTTTCAGATAGAAGCTCATCAATGAATGTTTCTATATTTTCTAAAGAATAATTAGAATACTTAATCATGGCTTCATCTACAGGAATTTCATATTTGTTCAATGCTGCGATATAGCCTCTTACTCTTTCTTTAGTAATCGATAAATAAGGCGAGCCAGAAATATGCGCTATCCTCCTTCTTCCTCCACGAATTAGGTGTTCGGTAGCAGTGAAAGCTCCTTCAAAATTATCAGAGATTACTTTATGCGTATTTATTTCATCAGACACCCTGTCGAATAATACGATGGGCATTCCTTTTTCATGAAGTTCCTTTAACAGAGAAACATCATTGGTTTCGCCAGCTAATGAAATTAACAATCCATCTACCCTGCGTGAGGCGATGTGTTTGAGGTTGATGTTTTCTCTTTCAAAAGACTCATGGCTTTGAAAAATAACGACATGGTAACCTCTATTATACGAAATGGCTTCAATGCCATTGATTACTTGCGAGAAAAAAGGATTATCTATTTCAGGAACAATTACGCCAATTGACCTGCTTTTGTTTTCTTTCAAACTCAAGGCAATTGGGTTTGGTCTGTAATTATACTTCTCAGCATATTCAATGACCATTTTTTTTGTATCAGGATTAATTTCATAGCTTCCTCTCAAAGCCCTAGAGACCGTAGAAGTAGATAAATTTAATGCTTTAGCAATATCTTTGATAGTAATCAGTTCCAATGTTATGTTCTTTGATTTGTACAATTACAAAAGTATAATTTTTTTATGGCTAAAAAATAGGGCAGACTACTAAATTCTATTAAAAATCTCAAATTGTATTAAATAAGTATAAAAAGTATTATTAATGAGAACGTTCCCGATAACGTTTGCATAAAAATATTCAAATATTTACTTGAACGCTGTACTTTTAAAGCATAGGTTTGTTCTGGGTTTGGTGGATAGTTTTTCTAGCCAAATAGTTTAAATCTTGGAATAATTAAAAAAATAAAACTTATGAGTTTATCATCATTATTTAGTTTAGAAGGTAAAGTGGCTTTAGTTACTGGTTGTGACAGAGGTATCGGAATGGGAATGGCATTGGCTTTAGCCGAAGCAGGAGCAGACATCATTTGTGCAGCCCTTACCCTTGAACCAGAAAATAGTGAAATCGAAAAAGGAGTGAGAAGTTTTGGCAGAAATTTCACTGGTTATAATGTAGATTTAAGTGATAGAGCTACCCTTTATGCTTTTATTAATGAAGTGAAGGCTAAACATCCACAAGTTGATATTTTGATTAATAATGCTGGTATGATTTTGAGAAATCCAGCGGCAGAACACTCTGACGAATATTGGGATAAAGTTTTATCAATCAACTTAGATGCTCAATTTATCTTAGCACGCGAGTTCGGTAGAGATATGGTAGCTAGGGGTTCTGGTAAAATTATATTTACAGCTTCTTTATTAAGTTTCCAAGGTGGTATCAATGTACCAAGCTATGCGGCTTCAAAAGGAGCTATCGCTAGCGTTGTGAAAGCTTTGGCTAACGAGTGGGCTTCAAAAGGGGTAAATGTAAATGCTATTGCTCCAGGTTATATCGCTACAGACAATACTGCTGCGTTAAGAGCTGACCCAGAAAGAAGTAAATCAATCCTAGACCGTATTCCAGCAGGACGTTGGGGCGAACCAACAGACTTTAAAGGTCCAGTAGTTTTCTTAGCTTCAGAAGCAGGTGCTTATGTAAACGGAACGATCGTGGTAGTAGATGGTGGCTGGATGGGAAGATAAGCATCCTTTTACAATTATATTATTCAATTAATAAGTTTTAATAACATGGAAAGTAGATACGAAAGTAGCCCCAAAGAAGTGGCTAGTATGAATACGGAAAGTTTGAGAGCTAATTTTTTAATCGAAAAATTGTTCGAGGCTAACCAAGTAAATCTAACTTATACACATTATGATAGAGTAATTACAGGCGGAGTAATGCCTGTAAATGCTGTAGTTGCTTTGCCAAACTATGATGCACTGAAAAGTGATTATTTTTTAGAAAGAAGAGAACTAGGAATTATCAATGTTGGGGGTGATGGTAAAATTACCGCTGATGGTGAAGTATTCTTGATTAATAAATTAGACTGTTTGTATTTAGGAAAAGGTGTTAAAACGGCGTCTTTTGAAAGTATCGATGCAACTAATCCAGCACAATACTTTTTGATTTCATCACCAGCACACCATTCGTATCCTACTCGTTTGATGAAAAAAGAAGAGGCTTCACCAGTAAATTTGGGAAGCAACCAAACTTCTAATGAAAGAACGATTTATAAATACATTCACTTGGACGGTATTCGTAGCTGTCAATTGGTGATGGGCCTTACGGTGTTAGCAAATGGTAGTGTTTGGAATACAATGCCTGCCCATACGCATGACCGTAGAATGGAAGTATATTGTTATTTTGATATTCCTCAGAACCAAGCGGTTTTACATTTGATGGGTCAACCACAGGAAACTCGCCATTTGTTTGTATCGAATCATCAAGCGATTATTTCACCACCTTGGTCAGTTCACTCAGGTTGTGGGACAGCGAATTATTCATTTATATGGGCAATGGCTGGTGAAAACCAATTGTTTACCGATATGGATTTTGTAGAGATTCCTTCTTTACGATAATATTTTCTATCTCTCTGTCATATAATTTAAGTAGTGATTAGTAAATAGTGATTGGTGATTAGCGGTTCAAGTTTCTAATTATCAGTTGTTTACGATAAATGAAAGCCTTGCTTAAATTATATGATAGAGAGAAAATAACATGGCGTTATTAAGCCTTGGGTAGGCTAAGTAAAATAAACGAAATTAGCGTGTGGATTAAAGTGCTATGCATCAGGGTTTTAAATTGCATTGGCGACAACTTAAAACTCATCACTCACAATTCACAACTCAATTACTTATCAATCTCTATTTACAATGAAAAAAATACTTTGTCTCATATTATGTGTTGTTCTTACGGCTTTTAAAAGTACGGATGAGAAAATGACGGTTTTCCTCATTGGTGACTCTACCTGTGCTGATAAACCACCAGTTGATAGTCCTGAAACGGGTTGGGGAATGATATTACATAATTATTTAACTGAGACAGTCCAAGTACAAAATCATGCTGTAAATGGTAGAAGTACCAAAAGCTTTATTAACGAAAAACGTTGGGAGGCTGTAACAAAACAATTAAAAAAAGGAGATTGGGTATTAATTCAGTTTGGGCATAATGACCAAAAGATTGCTGACAGTACTCGTTATGCAGCACCCCAAACTACTTACAGAAATAACCTTATCAAATTTGTTAACGAAACTAGAGCAAAAGGTGCTAATCCTATTTTGATTACACCCGTGATGCGTAGAAAGTTTGATACTAACGGACAGTTTGTAGACCAGCATGGAGAGTATCCTGCGGTTGTAAAAGCTGTAGCAAAAGAATTAAGTGTGGCATTGATTGACCTTCATGCCAAAAGTAAAGCAGTAATTGAACAACATGGAATAGAAGGTTCGAAGAAATTATTCATGCACTATACAGAGGGATTTTATGCTAAACATCCCAAAGGAATAGCAGACGATACCCATTTTTCAAAATATGGTGCATCGGTAATGGCGAGTTTAGTAGCGGAAGGAATTCTTGAATCAGGGGCTGAATTAAAGAGTTCTTTAAAGAAGTCAGAGTTTCAAGAGAAGTATGAATTTGAATTACCAAAGTACTATACGCCAGTATTTAAAAAGGATACGTTTAATATTATCCGTTATGGTGCAAAGTCTGACGGAATTACCGTAAATACTGTAGCAATAAACCAAGCGATTCAGACTTGCTCAGAGTCGGGAGGTGGTACTGTTTTGATTCCAAGTGGCCTGTGGTTAACAGGGCCTATTACCATGAAATCGAACGTAAATCTGAATGTTGCTAAAGGCGCAGTATTACAATTTAGTAGAAATATAAATGACTACCCAATTATTGCAACAACGTGGGAAGGTGAAGAAGCTTACCGTTGTCAAGCACCAATTTCAGGGGTTGATTTAATAGATATAGCCTTAACGGGTGATGGTGTAATAGATGGCGGAGGAGATGCATGGAGAGCCATTAAAAAAAGTAAGCAAACAGAGGCACAATGGAATAAATTGGTGAAATCTGGTGGTGTTTTAGATGACGCTAAAAATACATGGTATCCCAATGAACAGTCAAAACAAGGGGCTTTGTTAGAAGGAGGAAGTAAATTGTCTAACGGAAAAACAGCCAAGGATTATGAGGTAATTAAAGGCTTTTTAAGACCAAATATGGTGAGTTTAACACGTTGCAAGTTCATCTTATTAGAGGGATTACATTTCCAAAATTCACCTGCATGGACGCTCCATCCATTACTTAGCGACCATATTACGATGAGAAATGTAGACGTTAAAAACTACTGGTATGCTCAAAATAGCGATGGTGTAGATTTAGAATCTTGTAGAAATGGTATCATGGAAAATTGTACTTTTGATACGGGTGATGACGGTATTACAATTAAATCGGGCAGAGATGAACAAGGTAGAAAAAGAGGCATACCGACCGAAAACTTTATCATCAAAGATTGTAAAGTATATCATGCGCATGGAGGATTTGTAATTGGCTCAGAGATGTCTGGAGGGGTGAAAAATATGTATGTATCTAATTGTACATTTCTAGGTACAGACGTAGGCTTACGTTTTAAAACAGCAAGAGGTAGAGGAGGGGTAGTTGAAAAAATATATGTCAACAACGTACAAATGACAGATATAGCAGGCGAAGCAGTATTATTTGATATGTATTATGCAGGAAAAGACCCTGTTTCTCTGAATGGAGATTCTGATGAATTGCCACAGATGGAAGCTAAACCTTTGACAGAAGCTACGCCACAATTTAAAGATTTTTATGTAAGAAATATTAATTGCTTGGGTGCCGAAACAGCAATAAAAGTAAGAGGTTTACCAGAGATGAGCGTTAAAAATATTTTAATTGAAAATGCAGTATTTCAAGCAAATACAGGTTTACTTTGTATTGAAGCAGAAAATATTTCGTTGAAAAATGTTACTTTGATAACAAAAGATAAAACGACCATGCAGGTACAGAACAGTAAAAACGTAACTCTTGACGATATTCGCTATGGAAATGCTGAGGTGCTATTGAAAATTACTGGAGAGCGAACGCAAGGTGTTAAATTACTGAATACTGATGTTTCAAAAGCTAAGAAAGAAGTAGAGTTTGGAAAAAAAGTATCTAAAAACATTTACAGTAATAAAAAATAATATGCTATCAGTAAAAGAATTAACCTTGGTGTCTGATGAACAGGTAGCTTGGGAAGAACTCGGCGGAGGAATCAAAAGAAAAGTAATGTCATATAATGATGACATTATGTTGGTGAAAGTGGCTTTTGAACAAGGAGGCGTAGGAGCGATTCACTCACATCCCCATTTACAGATTAGTTATGTTTCAGCAGGTGCTTTTGAAATAACCATCGGTGAGGACAAAAAAATATTAAAGACAGGCGATGTTTACTTTGTACCATCAGATATACTGCACGGAGCAGTCTGTTTAGAAGCAGGTGAATTAATAGATGTCTTTTCACCCATGCGTGAAGACTTTGTATAGATAGTTAGTGATTTTAGGTAGTTAGTGATTTAGTGAATGGTGATTTAGTGATTGTTTTTCTAAGACTAAAATTCCTTCATGCATAAATCTTTTAGTCTAATATCTTTTAGTCTTAAAGTCCAAACATCCTAAAGTCAAAAGAACGAAAGTTTACAGTCTAATGTCATCTAGTCCTAAAGTCATAAATCTTTAAGTCAAAGAAACAAAAGTCTAGCGTCTAACGTCTTTTAGTCTAAAATCCTTTAGTCCTAAAGTCTAAAAAATCCTAAAGTCTTAAAACCAAAAAAAGAATCAAGCATTATTAATATACATAAAATGGTTGGGTTGTAAAGTTTGCTACCCAACTACTTTTCTCTATTAAAGATTTCTAACATAATGAATACTTCTCAAAATCAAATAAACCTCAGTAAAGGCAATGTAGCACTTCCTGAATCTTTGTTTAATTTACCTGAAAAGGTATTACAGTTTGGAACGGGCGTACTGTTAAGAGGCTTGCCAGATTACTTTATCAATAAAGCTAATCAGCAAGGAATTTTTAATGGTAGAATTGTAGTGGTAAAGTCAACCGACGGAGGTGATGCCGAAGCTTTTGACCGCCAAGATAACCTTTATACTATTTGTGAAAGAGGCATTCAACAAGGAAATGTTTTTGAAAAGAATACTATTTCATCAGCCATTAGTCGTGTATTATCAGCTAAAACTGAATGGGATGCTATTTTGGAATGTGCTAAAAATCCAGATTTGCAGATAATTACTTCTAATACGACAGAAGTAGGTATTCAATTGGTACAGGACGACATTAAGCAGTCTCCTCCAATTTCATTTCCGGGTAAAGTATTAGCCTTTCTTTATGCTAGGTTTAAGGCTTTTGAAGGCAGTAAAGAACACGGAATGGTGATTGTTCCGACGGAATTGATACCTGACAATGGAAAAAAACTAGAAGGAATCATTTTCGAGTTAGCACATCGTAATGCCCTTGAATCTGAGTTTATTGATTGGCTAGAATCGTCAGTAACGTTTTGTAATTCATTAGTAGATAGAATTGTACCAGGTAAACCAAGCCCTGCTGTCAAAGCAAGTATTGAAGCAGAATTAGGGTATCAGGACGATTTATTAATCGTATCAGAAGTATATCGTTTGTGGGCTATTGAGGGAAATCAAAAAGTTAAAAATATCCTATCGTTTCATCAAGCAGATGAAGGCGTAATTATTGAACCCAACATCGATTTGTATCGTGAATTAAAATTACGTTTGCTCAATGGTACACATACACTTAGTTGTGGTTTAGCATTTTTAGCAGGCTTTAAAACAGTAAAAGAAGCTATGCAAGATGAAGTAATGTCTGCTTTTATCAATAATTTAATGTTGGCAGAAATAGGATTAGGGATTCCTTATAAAGTAGATGAAAAAGTAGCTCAACGTTTTGGCATGCAAGTCATAGATCGTTTCCGTAATCCTAATCTAGACCATCAGTGGTTGAGTATTACGGTACAATACACGTCTAAAATGAAGATGCGAAATATTCCAACGTTGTTGAATTATTACAAAATTTATCAATGTGTTCCAGAATATATTGCTTTTGGTTTTGCGGCATATTTATTGTTTATGAAGGCCGTCAAAGAAGAAAATGGTAAATATTATGGTATTCATGAAGACGAATATTACCAGATTCAAGATGATAAGGCTGATTATTTCTTTGCAAAATGGGCTAAATTATCAAGCGATGAATTGGTAATATCAGTATTGAATGATAAAAACCTTTGGGAAACAGATTTAACAAATATTGCAGGCTTTGCAGAAAGTGTTACAGCATTTTTGAATCAAATGATTGAAAAAACAATGAATACTTCTTTAAAAACATACCTTAATAAAGGTGAATTGGTTGAGTATAGTAAGGCTTAGTCTTACTTTTAAGTTCAAAATACTCTGTGTGAACTCAAAGAATTAATACTTTAACCAATCATCAAATATTCATCGTGAAAAGAAACGTTTTAAAAATTCATCCTAACGACAATGTGATTGTCGCTTTAACAGATTTATCGAAAGGTCAAACTGTGGAGTTGGATGGCCAGACTTATACCCTGACTGAAGATATTGCAGCTAAACACAAATTTGCTACTGAGGATTTTGAAGTAGGAGCCGAAATTAGAATGTATAACGTATTAGTAGGAAAGGCTCAATCTCCAATTCTGAAAGGAGGTAGTATCAATATTTTCAATGTGAAGCATGCGGTAGATTCATTTGAATTGCGCGAAAACCATGCAGAATGGCAAGCACCGTCGTTAGCGGCTTTTGAAGGTAAAACATTCAATGGATATCACCGCCCAGATGGTAGCGTAGGTACGGCTAATTATTGGTTAGTAATTCCATTGGTATTTTGTGAGAATCGTAATATCGAAGTACTTCGTGAAGCTTTAGTGGACGATTTAGGGTATGCTCGTACGCATGATTACCAAAATCAAACGCATGATTTGATAGCGTTGTACAAAGCGGGTAAAACTGTTGAAGAAATTTTACAAGCTGATTTACAAGCGCAAGGAGAGAAAGATTCAAAACAAAAGCTTTTCCCAAATGTAGATGGCGTAAAGTTCTTATTGCATGATGGTGGTTGCGGAGGTACACGTCAAGATGCCCAAGCACTTTGTGGATTATTAGCAGGTTATATTACACACCCTAACTGCGCAGGAGCAACCGTATTGAGTTTAGGATGTCAGAATGCACAAGCTAGTATCTTACAAGAAGAAATCGCTAAACGTGATGCTGACTTCAAAAAACCACTCTATATTCTAGAGCAACAAAATATTGGTACGGAATCTGACTTGATGGCGTTGGCATTGAAACAAACTTTTGTAGGGTTAATTCAAGCAAACCAAAATACACGTCAGCCAGCACCATTAAGCAAATTGTGTATTGGGTTAGAATGTGGAGGATCCGACGGTTTCTCTGGTATTTCTGCCAACCCTGCTATTGGCTATACGTCTGATTTATTAATAGGCTTGGGAGGTTCGGTTATTTTAGCTGAATTCCCAGAATTATGTGGTGTTGAGCAAGAATTAACAGACCGTTGTTTGAATCCTGAAGATGCTAAATTGTTCAGCTATTTAGTAAATACTTATAACGACCGTGCGAAGGCTGTAGGGTCTGGCTTTGATATGAACCCATCACCAGGGAACATCAAAGATGGTTTAATTACTGATGCTATCAAGTCTGCTGGAGCTGCTAAAAAAGGAGGTACTTCGCCAGTGACTGCGGTATTAGATTATCCAGAACCAGTAAAAAAAGCAGGTTTAAATCTTTTATGTACACCGGGTAATGATGTTGAGTCGACAACTGCTGAGGTAGCATCGGGTGCTAATCTTGTTTTATTCACTACGGGCTTAGGAACACCAACAGGAAACCCTATTGCACCAGTTGTTAAAATTGCAACGAATACGAAATTGTACGAAAAGATGTCGGATATTATCGACATCAACACTGGAACAATTATCGAAGGTGACGAAACGATAGAAGAAGCGGGAGAACGTATTTTGAACTACGCAATCAAGGTAGCTAGTGGAGAAATAGAAGTTTGTGCCGTTAGAAATGGACAAGATGATTTTATTCCTTGGAAACGTGGAGTATCTTTATAGGATTGAAAATTGAGTATCGAGGATTGATTTTCAATATCTTTTAACATCAATCCTCGCTTATTTAAATTCTCAATACCAAATCAAAATTTTTAACAAAATGCTGTACACGAAAACATTCTTAGACGAAGATTTCCTTTTACAAACTGCAACTGCTAGTAAACTGTACCATGAGTTTGCTAAAGAGATGCCAATTATTGATTACCATAATCACTTACCACCAGACCAAATTGCGAACAATAAGAGCTTTGACAATTTAACACAAATCTGGTTGTATGGCGACCATTACAAATGGCGTGCGATGCGTGCGAATGGTATCAACGAAAGCTATTGCACGGGCGATAAGTCTGACTATGAGAAGTTTGAAAAATGGGCAGAGACAGTACCTTATACAATGAGAAATCCATTGTATCACTGGACTCACCTAGAATTACAGCGATATTTTGACGTTCACGAAATTTTAAATCCAGCTTCGGCACGTAAAATTTTTGATGAATGTTCTGAAAAACTACAATCACCTGAATATTCAGTAAGAGGATTGTTGTCAAAAATGAATGTAAAAGTTGCCTGTACTACAGACGACCCATTAGATTCATTAGAATATCACCAAGCGATTAAAACTGAAGGAACACTGGATACTAAAGTATTGCCTACGTTCCGTCCAGATAGATTTATTTTAATTGATAATCCTAATTATGCTTCATTTATTGAAAAATTAGGCACACTGGTTAATGTAGAAATTAGTACATTCTCGGCTTTAGTTGCGGCATTAAAAACACGCGCAGAATTCTTTGCTTCAATGGGTGGAAGGTTAGCCGACCATGGTTTAGAGCAAATTTATGCAGTAGATTTCACCGAAGAAGATGCCAATAAAGTTTTCCAGAAAACAATAGCTGGACAAAGTATCAGCGCTGACGAGGCTTTGTTGTTCAAATCGGCGATTTTACACAGCTTAGGAGTAATTTATCATGGATTAGGTTGGACACAACAGTTCCACTTGGGAGCGTTGAGAAATAATAATTCAAGAGCAATGCGTTTGTTAGGGCCAGATACTGGTTGGGATTCAATCGGAGATTTTTCTCAGGCGGCTTCTTTGTCTAAGTTCTTAGGTCGCTTAGATGAATATGACCAATTGGCACAAACTATTATTTACAACCTTAATCCACGTGATAACGAATTGATGGCAACCATGATTGGTAACTTCAATGACGGTTCTGTAGCAGGTAAGATTCAGTTTGGTTCAGGTTGGTGGTTCCTAGACCAAAAAGATGGCATGGAAAGACAAATGAATGCACTGTCTAACATGGGCTTATTGAGTCGCTTTGTAGGAATGTTAACGGATTCAAGAAGTTTCTTGTCATTCCCACGTCATGAATATTTCCGTAGAATTCTTTGTAATTTATTAGGGAATGAAATTGAAAATGGCGAATTACCAAACGATATAGAATGGATCGGAAAGATGGTTCAGAATATCTGTTACAATAATGCCAAGGATTATTTTAAATTTTAATAAATAGAAGTAGGCTTTAAGCAATAAGCACTGAGCTTTTGTATCATAAAAAATCTCATAGCTTATTGCTTAAAGCTCATAGCTGATAAATCATGAATAAAGTTTGTTGTTTCGGAGAATTGTTATTGCGTCTTTCACCAAAAGCTGATGGAGTTTGGATACAAAATGCTTCAATGCCTGTGTTTGTAGGTGGGGCAGAATTGAATGTCGCTACTGCTATAGCTAACTGGGGAATTAATACTAGCTATTTCACAGCACTACCTGAAAATTCTTTAGCAAACGATATAAAAAAATATATAGCCGATAAAGGAATTGATACTTCGGTCATTAATACGTCTGGAGAAAGAATCGGGACATATTATTTACCACAAGGAGCTGACTTGAAAAATGCTGGCGTAATTTATGACAGAGCATATTCGTCGTTTTCAGTATTAAAAGTGGGTCAGGTAGATTGGAAAGAAGTGTTGAAGGATGTGTCTTGGTTTCATTTTAGTGCCATTAGTCCAGCCCTCAATCAAGATGCAGCAGATGTTTGCTTAGAAGTATTAAAAGTAGCTTCAGAGATGAACATTACTATTTCTGTAGATTTGAATTACCGCTCAAAACTATGGAAATATGGCAAAAAGCCAACAGAAATAATGCCTGAATTAGCACAATATTGTGATGTAATTATGGGTAATCTTTGGGCGGCGAATACCTTATTAGGAATAGATATTGACCCTTTGTTATTAACAAGCCTTGAAAAACAGGCTGATTATGATTATCCTGCACATGGGAAAGCAACTTCTGAAGCTATTCAAGCGAAGTTTCCTAAGTGCAAATTTGTAGCCAATACGTATAGATTTGATCATCAAAAAACAGGCATTGAGTATTATACTACTCTTTTTACAGAGGGAAATCAATATCAATCACCCGTATTTTTTGCTGATACAGTAGTAGATAAAATAGGAAGTGGAGATTGTTTTATGGGTGGATTAATCTATGGCTTATCTCAAAAACATGAGCCTCAAGAAGTAATCAATTTTGCCGCTGCTGCTGCTTATGGGAAACTCCAAGAGTATGGCGATGCTACTCAACAAAAAGTGGAAGCAGTAAAGCTGATTCTTGAAAATTATCTTTAGTTATTAAGTTGTCGAGTGTTATTTAAAATAACAAGCTTGCATCTCTTGATATAACCTATTTGTTTAACAATTAATATTGGCTTTTATGAAAAATGAAAACTTAGCTTTACCTGTTGGTATTACTTTAGATCGGTTCATTATGCGGAATCAAGAGGCATTTCAATTTGCTTCGGGAGAATTATCGCAGTTATTGAGGGATATTGCTTTGGCAAGTAAAATTCTGAATCGTGAAATCAATCGTGCCGGATTGGCTGATGTAACAGGGCTGTTAGGTTCACAAAATGTACAAGGGGAAGCTCAGCAAAAATTGGATGTCATTGCAGATATACGTTTTTTAAGAGCACTTAAAAATGGAGGAGAAGTTTGTGCCATCATTTCTGAGGAAGAACCTGAAATTATTCTGACGGGAAATAATCATGCGAAGTATGTTATCGCTATTGACCCGCTGGATGGTTCATCAAATATTGATTCTAACGTGTCAATTGGTACAATTTTTTCAATTTTTCGTAGAAAAACGCCTATTGGGTCAGTCCCTTCTATGAAGGATTGTATTCAAAGAGGTGATGAACAAGTAGCGGCAGGGTATATTTTATATGGTTCTTCAACAATTTTAGTATATACTACAGGCAAGGGTGTGAATGGCTTTACTTATGATAATTCTTTAGGAGAGTATTTCTTATCTCACCCACAGATGCAGGTAAACCAAAGCGGTACTATTTTTTCTTGTAATGAAGGAAACTTCTATGACTTTCCAGAATGTATTCAAGAGTATTTGAATGAATGTAAGCAAAAAAGATATTCAGGCAGATATATTGGGTCATTAGTCGGAGATTTTCATAGAAATCTTTTAAAAGGTGGAGTATATTTGTACCCACCAACACGTCATAACCCTGACGGAAAATTAAGGTTACTTTATGAATGTTTACCCTTGGCTTTTATTATTGAACAAGCTGGTGGGAAAGCATCTGATGGAAAGCAAAGAATTTTAGAAATACAGCCTCAAAATCTTCACCAACGCTCGCCTTTATACATTGGTTCGTCGAGCATGGTAGAAGACATTGAAGAATGTACTAAAGCGACTGAAAATCAGTTTTCGTAGAAAAAGTATGAATTTTAAATGATGATTGAGTAAGTTTTAATGTTTGAATAGTTTTAAACATATTTCGATAATCAATTAGTCCAAAAAATCTTAAAAATATAAACAAGTATGGCTTTTTTTCAACCCAAAGTATTAAATCAATTACTAGCTGATTTCCCAGTGGTGCCAGTATTTTATCATGAAGAAATTGAGTTAACTCAGAATGTCATCAAAGCATGTTACGATGGTGGTATGCGTGCTTTTGAGTTTACTAATCGTGGAACAAAAGCTTTAGATGTTTTTAAGGCAATATATCCATTTATTCGTGAAAACTGCCCAGAAATGGCATTAGGGATTGGCACAATTTTTACGGTTGAACAAGCCAAAGTTTTTATTGATGCAGGGGCTGATTTTGTCGTACAACCAGTAATTACGCCAGAAGTTGGTGCATTTTGTCAGGCAAGTAATATCGCTTGGTTTCCTGGTGCAGCTACTTTAAATGAGATTTACACAGCAACACAGTTAGGTGCTGAAATTGTGAAGATTTTTCCTGGGAATGTAGTGGGGCCTGGTTTTGTAAAATCAATGAAAGGGCCAATGCCCAATGTAAAAGTAATGGTAACAGGTGGAGTAGAACCTACTGAAGATAGTTTAAAACAGTGGTTTTCAGCGGGTGTTACAGCCGTGGGAATGGGGTCACAATTGTTTCCAGCTAGTTTATTAGCTAGTGCCAAATTTGACGAATTGACGCATACTGTTGAATCTTTGATGAAATATGTTGAAGGCTTGAAATCAAAAAAATAAAAATTCACTAAATTAGCTTACCTCAATTTTTTTAACATTCATGGAAAACACCCTAGGGAAGTATCGTTGGAGAGTAGTAGCATTGCTTTTTTTTGCCACCACAATCAGTTACCTTGATAGACAAGTAATTGCCTTATTAAAACCAACATTAGAAAAAGAATTTAATTGGGCTGAAAGTGATTACAGTAATTTAGTAATGGCATTTCAGGCTGCGTATGCAGTAGGATTAATGATTTTTGGAGGAGTTATCGATAAGATTGGCACGAAATTAGGGTATGCTATTGCAGTAGCTTGGTGGAGTACAGCGGGTGTATTAACTGCTTTTGCTGGAAGTACCCTCGGTTTTGGAATGTTTCGTTCTTTATTAGGGTTAGGAGAAGGTGGAAACTTTCCTGCTGCTATTAAAAGTGTAGCAGAATGGTTCCCTAAAAAAGAAAGAGCTTTAGCAACAGGTATTTTTAACTCGGGTGCAAATATTGGGGCAGTCGTAGCACCAATAATGGTTCCTTTTATATTAGCAAGTTTTGGATGGCAAGTAGCGTTTATCGTTACTGGTGGCGTAGGTTTTATTTGGTTGATTTTCTGGTGGATTGGCTATGAAATTCCAGTTAGACAGAAAAAACTTTCGAAAGAAGAATTGTTGTATATTCAATCTGATAACGAACCAGATACTTCACAAGAAAAACCCGTAAAATGGATTACTTTGTTGGGGATTCGTCAAACATGGGGTTTTATCTTCGGAAAAATGCTTACTGACCCAATCTGGTGGTTTTTTCTTTACTGGTTGCCATCTTATTTCTCAGAAACGTTTAAATTAGATTTAAAAAAGCCAAGTTTAGAATTAATCGTTGTGTATACAGCCACTACCATCGGAAGTATTGGTGGAGGTTATATATCAGGATATTTAATCAAGAAAGGCTGGCCAGTATTTAAAGCACGTAAAGCTGCGATGTTGAGCTTTGCCATTGCAGTAATTCCTATTGTTTTTGCACAATATTGTTCAAACATTTGGCAGGCAGTAGTGTTAATTAGTTTAGCGGCGGCGGCTCACCAAGCTTGGAGTGCTAACATTTTCACGACGGCATCTGATATGTTTCCTAAAAAAGCTGTAAGTTCAGTTGTTGGTTTAGGGGGAATGGCAGGGTCAGTAGGGGGAATTTTATTCCCAATGATTGTTGGACAATTGCTTGATACATATAAGGCGCAAGGAAATATCACTGCTGGTTATAACATTATTTTTATCATGTGTGGCTGTGCATACCTATTAGCATGGGGAATTATGCATTTGTTTACACCAAGAAATGAACCCGTAGTCATTTAAAATATTAAATTGGATAATAGTAGAGTGTTTACAGGTATCGCAGCTAATGTGATACCTGTTTTGTTTTATCGCATTTCCATTTTCCCGATATTGCTTCATCTGCTGTTTTTATCCTTACAACAGCAAAGTAGGGCTATATATCTAATCTAGTTTTAGGAAATAGCAAAAGTCAATACAAAGAAGTATTTTGCATTAAATTACATTTCAAACAAACTTCATAACTAAATATGAAAAAACTATTTCTCTTATCGGGTTTATTGTCGGTTTCATTATGGACTATGGCCCAAAACACTTACCAAAATCATACACAGCTTTCTTCTAGACTCAAAGCATTAAGTTCAAAGTTTTCCTCTAGCGTTACTATTCAATCAATTGGTAAAAGCAAAGGCAATCGAGACATTTGGGCTTTAACCATTGGAAAAGGAAACACCTCGACTAAACCAGCAATCGCTATTGTTGCGGGTGTAGATGGTACGCACTTGGCAGGAACAGAACTAGCCATACAAATGGCCGAAAAATTAGCTAACGCAAGCGGAGACTCAATAGCGAAATTGTTAGATACAAAAACGTTTTACTTTATCCCGAGTGTAAACCCTGACGCTCAGGAGCAATTTTTTGCGAAAACGAAATTTGAAAGAGGAGGGAATGATACACAAACAGATGATGACCGAGATGGCTATTTGAATGAAGACCCTTTTGAAGATTTGAATGGTGATGGTATCATCACTCAGATTCGTGTAGAAGACCCAACGGGGACTTTTATTGTAAGTAAAGAAGACCCAAGAGTATTGATAAAAGCAGACCCAGCCAAAGGAGAAAAAGGGAAGTATTTATTACTAACAGAAGGCACGGATAATGATAAAGACGGTACATTTAATGAAGATGGTGTAGGAGGAGTAAACATTGATAAAAATATGACCTACGACTATCCAATTTTTACGGCTGGCTCTGGCGATTTTGCTGCATCAGAATCAGAAACCAAAACTTTATTGAGTTTCTTGTACAAAGCCACTAATGTTTTTGCAGTATTGACTTTTGGCCCTGCTAACAACTTAACTGAAGCTCCAAAATTTGACAGAAGCAAAACTGCCAAAAGAATCATTACTGGAATATTAGAAAAAGATGCTACTGTAGGCGAACAAATTAGTAAATTATACAATACTCAAACAGGCTTGAAAGATGCTCCTGTTTTGCCACAGACCAAAGGTAACTTGTCACAAACTGCTTATTTCCATGTAGGTAGATTTAGTTTTACAAGTCCGGGATGGTGGGCACCTAAAATACAAGCTCCCAAAGATAGTACTAAAAAAGAAGTAGCTACTCCTAGCAAAACTTCGGATAATGAGGATGTAAAATATTTAAAATGGGCAGATGCACAAAAATTAACGGACGTATTTGTGAATTGGCAGTCGATAAAACATCCTGACTTTGCTAACAAAAATGTAGAAGTGGGAGGGATTGCACCTTATGCAAAGCTGAATCCACCTGTAAGTTTCCTGACAGAATCTGCTAATAAACACGTAAAGTTTGTAACAGCTTTGGCAATGCAAATGCCAGAAATACAAATTGTAGATGTAAATGCTGAGGCTGTTTCAACAGGATTATCTAGGGTAACTATTAAAGTAATCAATACAGGTTTATTACCAACTTATGCAGAAATAGGTGACAAAGTTCGTTGGGTGCAAAAAGTAAAAACAGAATTGAAACTAACAGGAAATCAAGCCATCGTTTCAGGGAAGAAAATAAATCTAAGAAGTGCTTTAGGAGCAGGTGAAACCCAAGAATATTCTTGGTTAATCAGTGGTAATGGCTCAGTAAATATTGAAGCTGGTTGCCCAACCACAGGCGTAAAAACTGTAAATGTTAGCTTAAAATAACCAAATGAATATTAAAGCTGATAGATGTTAACTATTAATTTGAATCAAATCCAATGAAAAAATATATCTTTTTAGTCCTTTTAACCTGCTCGTTTAGTGCTTTTTCACAAGAAAAAATTCAAAATGACGACCTAACTGGTTTAAGAGCAATTGGCTCGCCAGCGAACCCAAAAGTAAAAATGGCTTGGAATCATTACAATGACTATGCGATGATTACTAAGTTTTGTCAGGATTTAGCCAAGGCATATCCAGATTTAGTAAAAGTAGAATCGATGGGTAAGTCTTTTCAAGGCAGAGACATGTGGGTACTAACGATTAGTGATACTAAAACTGGTAATGTAAGCCGTAAACCGGGTTTTTATATTGATGGCAATATTCACTCGAATGAAATTCAAGGTACCGAAGTGGCCATGTATACAGCTTGGTATTTGGTTGAAAATTTTGCAAATGTAGCATTTATCAAACAGCTATTACAAGACAAAGTATTCTATATTACGCCGACTATTAATCCTGATGCCCGTGAGGATTTCTTGAAAAATCCTAATAATGCCAATTCGCCACGGTCGGGGATGATGGCGATGGATGATGATGGCGACGGACAAGCCGATGAGGATAAATATGATGATTTAGACGGCGACGGAAACATTGTAATGATGAGAAGACGTTCGGCAACAGGTCGTTGGAAAGTAGACCCAGAAAATCCGCAAAGAATGGTTCCTGTAAAAGCAGATGAAAAAGGCGATTATGAAATGCTAGGTTATGAAGGCATTGATAATGATGGAGATGGTTTAATTAACGAAGATGTATTGGGATATTATGACCCTAACCGTGACTGGGCTTGGAACTGGCAACCTGATTATGTTCAACGTGGGGCATTGTTCTATCCGGGTACTTTACCAGAAACGCAAAGTATCAAAAACTTTATCATGAATCATCCAAACATTGCAGGTGCACAGAGCTATCATAACAATGGAGGGATGTTTTTGCGTGGGCCTGGTGCTGAAGAAGATGCTCCCTTTTATACCACTCAGGATGCTTCGGTGTATGATTACTTTGGGAAAATCGGCGAGAAAATGAATCCAGGCTATAAGTATTTTGTCATTTATAAAGATTTATACACGGTTTATGGGGGTGAGATTGATTGGTTTGCTTTGGGAAGAGGTATTTTTACGTTCTCAACTGAATTGATGACTTCTTATAAATTGTTCAATAAAGTAGGTGAGGAAGGACGTTTTCAAAATAATGAATTTGAAGAATTTAGTCGTCTGATGCTATTTGGAGATGCCTACGTAGCTTGGAAACCTTTTAAACACCCACAGTATGGCGATATAGAAATTGGGGGTTCAAAGAAAAACTATGTAAGGGCACACCCAGGTTTCTTATTGGAAGAAGACGCTCATCGAAATATGGCCTTTACTATTTTGCATGCTTCGCAAATGCCTAAACTGGATGTATTAGAAATTAAGCAAAAAGCGTTGGCTGGTGGTTTAACAGAAGTAACGGCTATTATTGTCAACGAGAAAGTAATTCCAACGCATTCGGCACACGATATAAAGTATAAAATTGAACGTCCTGATTTTATTACGTTAAAAGATGCAACTGTTGTGGCTGGAATGATTGTTGAAAACGAAGATACTAATCTTGCGAAAGAACAGCTAAATAATCCACAGACGATATCGGTTCCGAGCATTCCGGGAATGGGTACTGTAAAAGTACGTTGGATTGTTAAAGGTAAAAGTAATAAATTTACGGTTGAAATCGATAGTAAGAAAGGTGGACTTGTGTCTAAGACCTTATAAAATGATTACCTAAAATGGAAAAAATTAGATCTACAACCGTTCTGGCGGTGGTGCATAATGGCGAAGTAGCAATTGGTGCAGACGGACAAGCGACAATGGGAAATACCGTTGCCAAAAATCATGTGCGCAAAATCAGAAAAATGTTGGATGGAAAAATTGTAACAGGTTTTGCAGGTTCAACGGCTGATGCTTTTACATTACTAGAGCGTTTTGAAGAAAAACTAAATGCTTATGGTGGCAATATGAAGCGTGCAAGTATAGAATTAGCCAAAGATTGGCGTACTGACCGCTATTTACGGAAACTAGAAGCCATGATGATTGTTGCCAATAAAGAAGAAACTTTGATTATTTCAGGTACTGGCGATGTATTAGAACCTGAGAATGGGATTGCTGCCATTGGTTCTGGTAGTAATTATGCACTCTCGGCTGCTTTGGCAATGCGTAAACATGCGGCTCATTTAAGTGCGGAGGAAATCGTTCGCGAAGGCTTAACTATCGCTGCTGACATTTGTATCTATACAAATCATAATTTTATTATTGAGAAGCCAGTTTAGGCTTTTGGCTGTAAGCAATAGGCTTTTGTTTGCGACTTTAAAAAAGCTGCAAAATCAGCGAATTAAATCTCCATAAATCTGCGGGTAAAATAACGTTTTTAACCCGCAGATTTTCGCTGATTGGATACGCTGATTTACGCTGATTCATTTTTCGACGATATCAAACATCCGAAAGCCTATTGCCTACAGCATATAAAACAGCCATAAAAAAAATCAATTAACCTGTATCTTGAAACCTTTTTTTTATTAATCTTGTATTCCAATAGAGTAAGTATTTAGAAAACTTTAAATTGAATAAAACTATGTCATTAAGATTAGGAGATATTGCACCCGACTTTACAGCGGAAACAACTCAAGGAACAATTAATTTTCATGAATGGATTGGTGACTCATGGGCTTTACTTTTTAGCCACCCTGCTGACTTTACACCAGTTTGTACAACTGAATTAGGAAAAACGGCTTTATTGAAAGGTGAATTTGAGAAAAAAGGAGTTAAAGTAATCGCTGTTTCAGTAGATGATTTAGACTCACATAATAAATGGGTGCCAGATATTGAAGAAGTAAATGGTGTGAAAGTGAATTTCCCAATCATTGCTGATTCAGACCGTAACGTTGCTACGTTATATGATATGATTCACCCCAATGCTTCTGAAAAAGCGACAGTTCGTTCGGTATTTATCATTGGGCCAGATAAAAAAATCAAGTTGACATTAACGTATCCTGCTTCTACAGGACGTAATTTCCAAGAATTGTTAAGAGTAATCGACTCGCTACAATTAACGGCTAATTACCAAGTAGCTACTCCAGCAGACTGGAAAGATGGTGAAGATGTTATCATTACACCAGCAGTAAAAACTGAAGATGCAGCGGCAAAATTCCCTAAAGGTTTTACTATTGTGAAGCCTTATTTGAGAACAACGCCTCAGCCAAATAAATAATCGTTCAATGATTTTGTAAATCATTGCATAGAAAAGGCAAGAAGATGAAATATCTTTCTTGCCTTTTTGTATTTTTGTAATATGAATTCTTTAAAACTACTCAAAAAGCGCTTCCGATTACTCCCTCGATTTGTCAGGATTGTACTTGTTTCTATACTATTGCTCTTTTTGTCTTTTGTTATCTATATCAATCTTCGCCCAAACCCTAACGAATGGACGAAAGTCTCTAAATTAGGGATTACAGTGCCTTTACGTTACAAAATTCATGGGATTGATGTCTCGCATCATAATGGCGTAGTTAATTGGAAGGAAGTAAAGAAAATGAAATTCTCGGATGAGAATTTAAAACTTGGTTTCTGCTTTCTAAAAGCTACGGAAGGAATGAGCCATGCCGACCGTCAATTTGAAAGAAACTGGGAACAAGTAAAAAAGAGTGGTTTAAAAAGAGGAGCTTATCATTTTTTTATTACTTGGCGTGAGCCCGTTGGTCAGGCGAAAAATTTTATTAATTCTGTAGATTTAGAGGAGGGTGATTTAGCTCCTGTGTTAGATATTGAACAAAACTCTTTAAAGCCCGACAAGCAAATTATTAGTGAGATTCAAACTTGGTTAGATATTGTAGAAAATCATTATCACAAAAAACCAATTATTTATACTAACCCCAACTTTTACAAGAAGTTTATCAAAGGAAATTTTGATGAATATCCGCTTTGGATTGCTGATTATTCAAGGGAAACATTGAAAGGGTATAATTCAAATTTATGGTTTTGGCAACACAATCAGCGTGGTTGGTGTGAGGGCGTAAAAGGTACGGTTGACTTTAACGTGTTTCTGGGCAATCGAGAAGATTTAGAAGCCTTGTGTTTATGATAGTTTATTTATGATACTGATTTTAGGATTGAGATTATTAGTGGGAAACAGAATCATATCCGATCCCGTAGTGGTAGCCACAATAATCCAATAAATCCTAATTCAGACAAATTTAAGGTTATTAGATAGTTCTTACCTCATGGCATTATTTACAGGCTGACTATCTACAAACTGCTCAAATTTTATAATCTTTCCTTCTTTCAGTTTCCAGATATGAGCAACCCTCGCTTCAAAATATTTACCTGTTATTTTGTATGTACCAGTATAGGTACCGTAGGCTACTACTTTATCATCACTAGCAACATAGTCTTCGGGAGTGAACTTATAATTTATCCATTCGCCTCCTAATCGGCTAAAAACATTCTTAGTAACACTTTCTAAACCGATATAAGTGCCTGCATAAGGAAATCCCTTGGCTTCTGTCCAAGATATATCTTCAGCTACGTATTTGGCTAAATTTTTTCCGTTTTCTTCCGACGTTTTTCCTTCGTAAGTGCTTTTAATAATCTCAAGATTTGTCATTTCCTTCTTTTTTAAAGAGCAACTTGACAATGCCAGAAACATTGCCAAGTTGAATGTGATTAATTTTACCATTTCATTTCTCCAGTGTTCACTTTTGCTCCTATTTGCAAAGCAATGTCAAAAGTAAGAGTTGGATATTTTTCTTTGAGGGCTTTAATTAAATCTTCCGAAGTTTTGTTTGTTTTCAAAGCCTCTTCATAAAACTGGATATAACTTTTGGTGTGATTTACTGCTGAAATATCAAATGGAGAATTAGCATTTGCATGTGCAGGAATCACTATTGTTGGTTTTAAAGCTTCAATTTTATCTAAAACATTTATCCAGTTTTTGCGAGCGTCTGTTGTTTGGGCATCTGCCATCCAAAGATTAAAAGTCGTTCCAAAAACATTGATACCTCCTACAACTGCCTTAATGGACGGAATCCAGACGAAAGTTTTTGAAGGAAATTCTTCTAAACCTACAATTTCTAATTTTTGACCCTCCAGTTCAATACTATTTCCTTTTAAAACTTGCGGTAAAACAACATTTGATGTAATGGCTTTGCCTAATCTTCCGCCCCAAATGTCTAATTTTTTCTGTGCTGTAGCCTTGATAGATTCAACGGTTACTGGCGAAGCATAAGCAGTAACATCAGGAAAATATTTTTTGAAAACTTCCAAGCCAAAATAAAAATCAGGGTCGGTGTGCGAAACATAAATAGTCGTTAGTTTTTTACCTGATTTTTTGATTTCCTGTGCTACCTTTTCGGCATCTGCTAAGGTAAATTGTGCATCAATTAATGCGGCATCCGTTTTTCCTGATACAATTACTGATGCTACCCCAAAACTGTTTTCTGAGGCATTATAAACCTCAAGTTTAAAATTGCTTGTTTCAATCGTTTTGAAACTTTGTGCTTGTCCGTCCATTTTGAATAAAATTAAGATTGTTAATAATATTGTTGAAATAAGGTTTTTCATCTTTGCTGTTGTTTTAAATTGATGATGCAAAGATGGGAGCAAGCAAAGCACAAAAACTTTAAAGTAGTTTAATAAAGGAGGGAGACAAGCTATTTTTTTAAAGAAATTTTCTTTCGGATATTGCTCAAAAAGACATTAGTAATGCCCAAATAGGCAGCAATTTGCAGATTAGAAAGGCGTTGGATAAGTTGTGGGTATTTTTCAGAAAATTCCAGATAACGTATTTCAGCAGTTTTGCTCAGATTATCTATCATCCTTCTTTGAAGGGCAACATGCGTTTTTTGAGTCATTACCCTAAATAATTTTTCTATTTTGGGTAAATTCACATAAGCAAATTCTTTATCTTTTTTTGAAATTAGCAGTACTTCGCTATCTTCGATAGCTTCTATAAAAAGTTGTGATGGTTTATCATTCGTAAAACTATCAATATCGGTAATCCACCAATTCTCAAAGGCGAAATAGAGTATTTGTTCAACTCCGTCTTGGTCAATATGATATACGCGAAAAAGCCCTTTGACAACGAAGCCTTCAAACTTGCAAACTTCGTCTTTCCTCAATAAAAAACTTTTTTTCTTAATGCTTTTGTATTGAAACAAATTGCAGAATTCTTCCATTTCATCATCTTCAAGAGAGATATGTTTGGATATATTTTGTTCGAGGAGATTTTTCATCTTGAGAGTCTATTATGATGCTGTATAAATTTGTTGCAACTTAAAAACTATCAAGAATAGTCTTCGCATAATTTTTAGCTTGGTTCAAATTGGCAAATTCCTTCATTTGTTGATGATTACCAATGACCTGCTTGGTTGCCAGAAGTGTTTCAAGCTTTACTAAAAGGTCGTCTTCAATAGCTTCGTCAATAATTAAACCCAATTGTTTTTCAGCCGTAATTTTGCCCATTAAGCCGTAATTGTAAGTAATTAAAGGCTTATTAGCACTAGCTGCTCTTACCATAATGGCACTCATGCCAATATGTTTTTGGTAGAGAGCCAATACATAATCTGCTACTTCAAAAAAAGATTGAATATTTTCATCTGCCACAAAATCGTTGTGAGTAACTACCTGCACCGTTTTCTTTTGGACTAGTTTGGCAAGCTTTTCTTCAAAAACCAGTTTCTCATTTATATCCCAAGGACCAACAACCAATAAACAAACGTCTTTGGCTTTTTCATCCGAAAGCTGGGTTAGGGTATCCATTACCTTCGCTATGCCTTTTCTATCATCTAAATGACCAAAAATCAAGAATACCGTTTTTTCAGGAGAGATTCCTAATTCATTTTTTAAGGTAATTGCAGGTTGGATACTTGGATAAATCTGTACGGGGTCTGGTAAAAATTTTACTTTATACGTTTGCCAATTGTTTTGAATAAATTCAACCGCAAAAGGGTCTAGACAAAATAACGTATTTAAAAACTTACGATGAGTAATGGCTTTTAATAGTAAATATTTACGCCAATAATTAATTTTTTCTTTGATAGAATAGGCAGGGTAATTAACCAATGTTGGGCGAAAAAATATTCCTGAAATAGGACAAGGAGGAGTAGGCTCTGTAAAACAAGCTAGTTGAAAATGGTCAAAATACATCATAAAGATAGATTTAGCTTGTAGTTCTTTAGCGTACTCAGAACAAATAGCCCATTCCAATTTGGCTCGTTTGATAACATTACTTTTAGCCTCTTGCCAATTGTTAAAAGTCTCCTTAGAAGTACTCATCCACTTGATATTATCGGATTTAGTATTTTGAATGATTGTCGGATGTTTTTCAAAAAAATCTGGATTCACCAAAACCGCTAACTGAAAATCATATTGCTCGGTCAAAAAATGTAAAAGCAAATGATATAAATAGCCTGGATGATGCCCGCTAGCATCAGGTTCAAAGATTAAAACAGTTTTTTGAAAACTCATAAGTTAATAAGTAAGTATTACAAAATGCTTTTGTAAACATTTAGTGTTTGGGTCGCGGTTTTTTCTGCCGAGAAGTTTTGTTGACGATTAAAGCCTTTTTCAATCAAGCTTTTTCTAAGAAATTTATCTTCGATGATTTGTGTGATTTTATCGGCAATATCTTCTTTGTCATTAGGATTGAAGTATAAAGCGGCATCTTGAGCCACCTCAGGAAAGCATGATGTATTACTTAATACTACTGGACAACCACAGGCAAAAGCTTCAAGAATTGGTATTCCAAAACCTTCGTATAAAGAGGGATATACAAAAGCTATGGCATTTTGGTACAAGTAAAATAAGGTATCGTCGCTCTGAAAATGAAAATGCTTTACTTGTGTTTGTAAATTTAAGCTATCAATTAATTCATGCTCTGTTTTGTTAAAATCACCTCCGCCTGCACAAAGTAACTGTATATCAGGATGTTGATGTAATACAGAAGCAATAGATGTTACAAAGCCAGTAAAATTTTTATAATCATTGCGTGCACCTACGTAAAGCAAGTATTTCTCAGGTGTTTTTACTTGAAAACCAACTGGTAATTGATGATTTCTGAAAGAAGAAGAATGGTAAATTACCTCAATTTTTTCGGGTTTTATTTGGTAAAACTCTAATAAATCCGCTTTAGTATTTTCAGAAATAGCAATAATTTTTGCGGCCTTGTTCAGTAGTTCTTGTTTTTGAGCATGACTAGCATTATCGATATGATTCAAATTAAAACGCTCTTTAATACAGTCGTGATAGGTAAGCACAAAAGGCTTCTTCTTGAGATGATTTAAGTAATAATTATGAAAGAAAGTAGGATGAAAAACGTCAAATTGACCTTTTTGTAGTTGAACAATACTATTCAAACGGTTTGTTCTCGACACTAGCATATTGGTTGGCATAAAACCAAAAATATGCCTAAATTCATTTGGACGACGAACAGAACTATTTTTTAAATATTCATTGTTTGAAAAAGGTAAGGATAGTTTTACACCAACACCCATGTCTACTAGCGACTCCATCAAATCATGAAAATAGCGCGCCACCCCTCCATATCTTTGCCCCGTAAATGCCTGATGATCGTATAGTATTTTCATATTTATTTAGTAGTGATTGAGTGAGTTGTGATTGAGTGAATTTTGAGTAGCATTACTTCTCAAATCACAATCAGAACTCATCTCAACCAATTCTCATTTCTTAAATCTTGCAGCTCAAAACTATTTGCTAAAAGCTATCTACTCTGCTCAAATCTAATAGCTCACTACTCAATAGCTGTTTGCTCAAAGCTGACTCATCAAAGCCTCAATTTCATCGGCTTCAATAGGAATATTTGCCATTAAATCAATGTTGCCATCTTCCGTAATCAGGATATTGTTTTCTAAACGAATACCCAATCCTTCTTCACGGATATAAATACCAGGCTCTATGGTAAAGACCATTCCAGCTTCAAAACGACGATATTTGTTCCAAACATCATGAACATCAAGTCCTAAATGATGCGAAACACCGTGCATGAAATACTTTTTGAATAGTGGTGATTCAGGATTTTGTTTCTCTACGTCTTCGCGCGTAAACAAGCCTAAGCCAATTAACTCTTCTTCAATGAATTTCTCAACAGCTTGCTGATATTCATCCCATAAATTGCCTACTACCAAAATAGATTTAGCATATTTAAAAGCCCTTAACACAGCATCATATACTTGACGTTGGCGAGGCGTAAATCTACCATTTACAGGAATCGTTCTTGTTAAATCAGCATTATAATTTCCGTACTCAGCCGCTACATCCAATAGAATAACATCACCATCAAGACATGGGCGACTGTTTTCAATATAATGTAATACACAAGCATTAGCCCCCGAAGCAATAATAGGCTGATAAGCAAAACCTTTGGAACGATTTCTCACAAATTCGTGCAATAGTTCTGCTTCAATTTCATATTCAGTAACATTGGGCTTTACAAAATTTAGGAGTCTTCTGAATCCTAATTCTGTAATACGCATGGCTTCGCTCAACTGTTCAATTTCAATGGGATTTTTAATGACCCTTAATTGGTGCATCAGCGGAGCAAGTCGTTCAAATTTATGCAAAGGGAAATGCTCTTTAGCCCAAAGGATAAACTTTGCATCACGTGTTTGTACTACTGAATGGTTACGAATATGTTCGTTTGAATTCAGATAGAGATGTTCAGCTTCAAAAACCAAGGTTGTTAAAACAGCATCAAATTGGCTCATCCAATAAATGCTTTTTATGCCCGAAACCTCTTGTGCATGCTCTTTGGTATATTTATAACCTTCCCAGATGGCAATCAATTCAGAAGTTTCCCTCAAGAATAATATTTCTTTATGAGCAGGATTTGGGCTATCTGGAAACAATAAAAGGATAGTTTCTTCTTGATCAATCCCAGAAAGGTAGAACAAATCAGAGTTTTGTTGAAATCCCATCGTTCCGTCTGCATTGGTAGGCATTGGGTCGTTGGAATTTAAAATAGCTATAGATTTAGGTTTTAAAAGTTGCGCTAAGCGTTGACGATTTTCAATGAAAAGCGAGTTGTTGATGGGTAAGTATTTCATATAAAAAGAGTGTTATTTCTGGCACAGGTAAATGATTTCATCTTTAGGTAAAGCAAAACGTTTGATTTGGTCTGGTGGCATATTAATACCGAATTTATCTTCGGTTACTTTCCAGCCACCTTGTTCCAAACGTTTGTTATAATCTCTTCCGTAAATTCTGAAATGGTCGTCTTGCTTAAACAAACGTTCACGTTCTTTAGGGTCAGTAATTGTTTTGTCTTCAAAGGTAGTGGCTAAGCTCCAATCTTGGGGAGATTGCATGATTGCCCACCCCGTAGGTTTTAATACTCTTCTCATCTCACGCATACATTGAATATCATCATTTACATGTTCAAGTACGTGATTACAGAATACTACATCAAAAGTATTATCTTCAAATGGAATATGGTGTAAATCCATTTTTACTTTTGCTAATGGCGATTCAATATCAGCAGTGATATAGTCCAGATTCTTCATTTTTTCGAAACGATCAATGAAACAATACTCTGGGGCAACGTGTAATACCTTTAATTTATTAGTAAAGAAATTAGTCTTTTGCTGTAAATACATATACATCAAACGGTGGCGTTCTAAAGCCAGACAATTCGGACATAAAGCATTGTCTCGAGGTTCTAAACGCCCATAGGGTACAAATTTTGAGAATTTTGATCTACAAACTGGACAGGTTACTCTAGTGCCTCTTAAAAAGATAGCGTAGATTTTCATCACTAAGTGAGAAACTAATTGCAGGTATTTACGTGGAATGTTTCTGAGTGTCCAGCTAATAATTGATTTCATAATTAATCTTAAAACGGTTTATAACGCTCGTTTTGAATGAATATATGTGATAAAATAAAAAAAGGAATGATTGTTCACACAAAGGTAAAAAATCATTCCCAATTTCTAATTAACAAAAGCTAAGAAGCATTGAATACTATATTTCTCTAATCCAAATATTGCGGAAACTTACTAAGTTACCGTGGTCTTGTAAAGAAATAGGGCCTTTTTCATGAACAGGATTCGTTGGCTGTCCGATATAATTTGTAGCACCTTGGATTTTAGTATGGTTTTGTACAATTACTCCGTTGTGAATAACTGTTACATACGCAGGCGTTTCGATACCACCATTAGCTGTAAAGCGAGGAGCTGTATAGATAATGTCATATACATTCCAGTCACCCATTTTAGAAGTAGCATTAACTAGCGGAGGAGTTTGTTTGTAAATAGAACCTGCTTGACCATTTCTGTAAGTACGGTTTTGATACGAGTTCAACACCTGTACTTCATAAATACCATTCAGAAAAACCCCGCTATTACCTTTTTGTTGACCCTTCAAGGTTTCAGGTTCGATAGGTGAACGCCATTCGATGTGTAATTGGCAATCTCCAAAGTGTTTTTTTGTTGAAATACCACCCGTCCCTTTTGCAACTGTCAGAATACCATCTTTTACATCCCATTTAGCCGCTGAACCATCTTTCGCTGATTCCCAACTATCTAAATTTTTTCCATCAAATAAAACTATCGCATCAGATGGAACAGCTCCGGGCGTAACTACTCTTACTTCTGGATCCCAGAACTCGGTAGCTTCTGGTTTATCTGGATTTTTTTGAGTAAAACGGAAATCTTGTGCATTGGCAGAATTCATTGAATAAGCAGCCAAACTAAGGCTTAAACCCAAAATAAATTTCTTGTTGATCGTCATTGAATTATAGTTTATGTTTATTTTAATTTTAATTTGCGTAAAATAAGGTATTCTGGCTATGCTAGCATTAATTTGAGTAAGATTTACTCAATAATGCAATATTCAAGAATATCTTGCGAATTAATACTTTATTTATGAAAATTACTCAAAGAAATTGGATAAAATTAGCTTTTCTGTGTGGATTTATGCTTATTATGAATGTAGCTAGTGCAGAAAAAGCTAAACAAACAGGGCTAGACTTGAATGTTATCTTAAAAGATAAAAAAATCCAACTTGTTAAAAACCAATTGCTTAAAGGCTGGACAATGCGTGCTAACGGAAGTAATTTCTATATTGAAAGAAATAATGATATTTTTTTGCCGCAAACTGCCCTGAAAAGTATTGATACCAGAGCCAGCGTTGTGACAAAAACAGTTGGCAAGAAGAAAGTGTTAATGATGAAAACAAAGGCTTATTTTATGATGACTGTTGAAAAAAAACTTCCTTCCGACAAAGTGGCCATTCTAAGAAATAGCACAAAGGGGGTATATCAGACAGATAATTATACAATAATTTTGTGGCAAGAGCACGGCTTTACTTATTCAAAAAATACAATTCCTGATAACTTAAAAGATGAATTTCAAACAATTGAAACCTTAATAGGCAGCAGTTGGCAATAATTTCCGATTTAAAAAATACCCAATATGAAACCTGATATTCCTAAAAAAGCACCCGGTCAAAAATTAGTGAAAAGAATGCCCTTGCGCACCAAGTTTATTTTGTGTGCTATTATTGGCTTACTTCTTTTTAGTTTTGGAATTTCTGTGGTAGGAACTGCTTCAACCATCAGAGCAGAACCTAATGTTATTTTTTTTAGATGGTTTATTTGGGGATTGTATGGCTTAATCATTACAAGTATAGGATTGGTCTTTCTAGGGCAAGCTATCCGTTTCAGAGTATTAATGGATATGAACAAGCGTTTTAGTCGCCAAGAGAAAGAGATGACTAAACAAATTAAGAAGTTGAATCATCTTGGAGAAGTATTGCGTGGCAAAGAAGATAAAAAAACTAAAAACAATAAAGAGGATAAAAAGGAATAAAAAAAAGAAAACCCCGTCAGTATTGACGAGGTTTAGATCTCTTAGAAGAAATTGTACAAATTACTTCGCAGCCTTCGCAGCAAACTCAGCTTTGATTGCCTCAATATCTACCAATTTAATTTCTGGAGTTTGAGTCAAATGCTTAATTGCATTGATTTTGTTAGTGGCTATAGCCTTGTTTCTTCTGTCTTTTCTTTTTAGTCTTGTAACAGCCATTGCGAACAGAGTTTTAAATTGAGGTGCAAAATTAGGAAGAATATATTTTTTAAACAAACATATAGGCAATTAATATGATTTTAGCTGTGAGCTTTGAGCAATGAGATGTAAGCTTAAAGCAAAAGTCTAGATTTTCGAGACTAAAATTCTACTATTTGTTTTAATTGCTAACATCTTAAGTCAAAAATCTAGTGTCTAGGGTCCAAAAATCTAAAATCTAGTGTCTAACATCTAAAGTCCTAAAGTCTTCTAGTCATTCATCCCAAGAAGTCCAAGAAGAAATAAAACCCACGAAGTTTCCAAATACTTCGTGGGTTTTGTAATTTTGCAGTTCAAGACAATCCTGTCAATTTTCACGTTCTTGGGTTTATAACCCAAATTTTATTCCATGAAACCAAGTTTAGTAAAAGGTACGCGAGATTTTGGACCAGAGAAAATGGTTCGACGTAATTATATTTTTGATACCATTAAAGCCGTTTTTCAACAATTTGGTTTTCAGCCTATCGAAACGCCCGCTATGGAAAATCTTTCTTCATTAATGGGAAAGTATGGTGAGGAAGGAGATCAATTATTATTTAAAATATTAAACTCAGGAAATTTTTCTGAAAAAATCACACAAAAAGAATTAGATGAAGGCGCTAAGAAATTGACATTGAAGATTTCTGAAAAAGGCCTAAAATATGATTTAACAGTTCCTTTTGCACGTTTTGTAGTGATGAATCGTAACGAATTGGCTATGCCATTCAAACGTTATCAGATTCAACCCGTTTGGCGAGGTGACCGTCCGCAAAGAGGTCGCTACCGTGAATTTTATCAGTGCGATGCCGATGTAGTAGGCACAGATTCGTTGGTTTGTGAAGCCGAAATCGTTTTAATGATTCATCAGGTATTCAAAAGCCTCGGAATCAATTTTTCCTTAAAAATCAATAATCGTAAAGTACTTACTGGCCTTTCGGAAGCTATTGGTGCAGCAGGGCAGGAAGGAGCTTTGGCGGTTGCAATTGATAAATTAGATAAAATAGGCAAAGAAAAAGTTTTAGAAGAATTAGCCGAAAAAGGTTTTAGTGAAGATGCTTTAGCCAAACTAGACCCAGTTTTTGAAATATCGGGGACAAATCAAGAGAAATTTGTTAAGCTTTCAGAACTACTCCAAGATTCTGAAACAGGCAAAAAAGGAATAGAAGAATTACGGGCTGTATGGGATTTGTTAAAATCTTTCGGGCAATCTGAAGAAAACATTGAACTAGATATTACCCTTGCCCGTGGACTATCCTATTATACAGGAGCAATTTTTGAAGTAAAAGCATTAGATGTACAAATGGGTTCTATCTCAGGTGGAGGTCGCTATGATAACCTAACAGGAACTTTTGGGGTTGATGGTCTGTCAGGCGTTGGAATTTCTTTTGGTGTAGATAGAATTTACGATGTATTAGAAGAATTGAACTTATTCCCTGACAATAATTCAGTCACCACTAAATTATTATTGTGCCATTTCGGGGCAAATGAATTAAACTATGCTTTGCCATTATTACAAAAAGCTAGACTAGCAGGTATTAATGCAGAGGTTTATCCAGATATTAGTAAAATCAAAAAGCAGTTAGATTATGCCGATAAAAAGCGAATCTCATATGTTTGTATCATTGGTTCAGAGGAGATGGAAACAGGGAAATTGACACTGAAAAATATGATTACAGGCGAGCAAGAAAAACTCACTTTTGAAGAGATAATCACCAAATTACAGTAAGTTTTAAAACGGCATTGATGAATCTAATATTTGTCAATGCCGTTTTTCGTTTAGTTCTACTATCATTTATTCCTTAATATTTTTACTTTTGGAATTATTAAACCAAATCATACAAAAACACTCTACAATGAAAAAAATATTTGTAAGCCTCGTTCTTACATTCCTCGTTTTTAGTTCTTTTGCCCAAAACTCATCTGGCGAATTAGACCCCATTCAGAAATTTATTGAAGTTAATGTTCAAATTCCTTTTCAGGCAAGGTTAGCTGATACACAAGGAATCGT
This sequence comes from Arcicella sp. GW458-12-2-14-TSB2, assembly GCF_059423785.1. Taxonomy (NCBI): domain Bacteria; kingdom Pseudomonadati; phylum Bacteroidota; class Cytophagia; order Cytophagales; family Flectobacillaceae; genus Arcicella; species Arcicella sp. GW458-12-2-14-TSB2. Next base: position 37,856 of record NZ_JBWKYN010000008.1, read on the forward strand.
GGCTGTTCGTATTACAATGGGTAACGATAATTTGCCTAAAAAATATGAAATAGTTCAGAATCTAACAGAAGATTGCGATGCAGAAGCCTTAAGAGTGATAAAGTTGATTCATCCTAAATACCTTTTGGACAGACTAGGAGCGAAGAAGGTCATGATTCTGCAAGTACCTTTTATCAATGAATACCCTCTTTTATTTGAAAAAGGATACTTCATTGAGTATTTTGACAGAGCAAAAAAGCCATACTGGGGTAATGAACCTGCCTTTGCAAGAAGATACTTGGTTGATACGCTCTCAGGAATAATCACTGGGAAGGCTGAATGTTTTAAGTTTGATGGTAAAAATCTAACACTTGTTGATGTAGCTCCGCTTAAAATAGACAGCACAGAAAGATATTCGCCAGAACTGTTTGAGAAGGCTACTGACACACTGAAGATTTACAAAAGGAATGTCTTAAGTAATGTGAGTTTTCCAACAATCAATCAGGCTATTTATCAAAATGGTAGGATAGCATACAGAACTTTTAATGAAAGAAGTTATGCTTATTACATCAATGGCAGTATTGCTACTTTTAGTAAAAAAGTTGAGGAAGAAAACAGTCAGGTGACAGAAACGATGAAATGGTTCGCTAATGGACTATTGGCTTCTATGAGTATTAGAACAGAGAATGAAAAAGGACTTTCTGAGCGTTTTATAGCTGTTTGGGATACGCTGGGAAATCAGTTAGTGAAAAATGGAATAGGCAATTGTCAATTTTATGAAAAAGACGGTAATGATTTGTTTATTCATGCTGGATTAATCCAAGATGGATTCAAAGAAGGGAAGTGGATAGGTAATAGGAGAGGGGAAGTGGTTTATGAGGAGAATTATGAAAAAGGGAAATGTATCAAGGGTTTTTCCTTTGCCAACGGACAAACATTTGAGTATGCTGACCCTCAAATAAATGCTGAATTTATCGGGGGTATTCCTAGTTTTACAAAACATATTCAAAAGAATTTAAAATATCCAGCGGCTGCTCAAAGAGCGAATGTACAAGGCAAAGTGTATGTACAATTTACGGTTTGCACCGATGGTACATTATGTGACTACAATGTGTTAAAAAGCGTTGGTTTTGGCTGTGATGAAGAGGCTATCAGAGTTATTCAGCTTTCAAACGGTAAGTGGGCACCGGGAAAAATAAGGGGGAAAATCACCAAAACTAAGTTTGTTTTACCTATTAATTATTTGATTGCCAATTGATTGTGTTTTGATATTAATGCCTTTTTTCTATAATGAAACTTTTATTTTATAAGGATATTACTATTTTTGGGAGATTGCTCTAACAACTCAATACAAACACACTCAAAATGAAAACAACGCTAACAAGCATTATTTTTGCCCTCTTCTTTTTTACTTCATTTGCACAAAATACATCAGAGGAAATTGACCCAATTCAACAATTTATTGAAGCCACAGTTCAGATTCCTTTTCTAGCACAATTCGATAATATACAGGGGGATGTAGAGGTTCGTATTGCTATGGGAGACAACAATTTTCCCGCAAAATATGAAATAGTGAAAAGTTTAAGGAGTGACTGTGATACAGAGGCATTAAGAGTGGTCAAGTTGATTAATCCTAAATACCTTTTAGATAAATTAGGAGCTAAAAAAGTTATAATTCTACAAGTTCCTTTTATTAATTCTCCCCATTTATCTTTCGTTAAAAACTATATTGTAGAATATTTTAATCAAGAAAAGAAGCCTGTTTCAAGAAGTGAAAAACCTAAATATGCTAGGAGATATATGGTAGATACTCTCTCTGGAAAAATCAATGGATATGTTGAAAATTTTATATACAAAGATGTAAATCCTGAATTAATTGAAATAGTAAAACTTTACATAGACACATGTGATAGCCATTGTTCTGAATTATTGGTGTCTCCAACAGATTTAATGAAGATTTATAGAAGAGATACATACTCTGATTTTATTTATCCATCAGTTACCCAAGCTTTTTATCAAAACGGAAGACTTGCGGACAAAAACCTCAATGACAGAATATATAGATATTATCCAAGTGGGAGTATTGCGAGTGTTAGTAGTAGAATAAAAGAAGACAAAAATGAAGGTATAAAAACAATAAAATGGTATGCTAACGGATTAATGGCTTCTATTTCAATTAATATTCAAGATAAAACTGAAACTTATGAGGGATTTATTTCGGTTTGGGATTCATTAGGGAAACAAACAGTTAAAGATGGAGAAGGTTTCTACGAATACTCGAAAAGAGATCAAAATGGATTGATTCATTATTCTGGTTCGATTAAAGGAGGTTTTAAACACGGTAAATGGAAAGGGCGAAATTCATTAGGCGAAATTTTATTTGAAGAGAATTATCAAGATGGGGAATGTTTGAATGGTTTTTCTTTGGTAGAAGGAAATAAATATGAGTACACGAATCCAATTGAGAAGGCCGAATATAGTGGCGGTACTACGGGTTTTATTCGACATTTACAGTTGAATCTGAAATATCCAGGCAGTGCTCAACGGAATAATGTACAAGGCAAAGTTTATGTTCAATTTACTGTTTGTACAGATGGAACCTTGTGTGACTATAATGTATTAAAAGGCATTGGTTTTGGTTGTGATCAAGAGGCCGTGAGAATTATTCGACTTATGAATGGGAAATGGCTTTCAGGGAAAGTAAGAGGTAAAGAAGCTAACACACAGATTATTTTACCATTCAACTTTAAATTGGCTGAATGAAAATTATTTACTATTTAACGATAAAATAATTAATTCTTTTCTCTAATTATATTCTAGCGCGGGGGTAATTCTCCAAAATAAAAACCCACATGTAATGCTTGAATCAAATACATGTGGGTTTATCATAGTCGATTTCAACAACCTATCTCCAAGCCTTATAAGCATTAATCAACGCATTGGTTGAAGAATCATGTGAAGTGATACTCTCTTCACTTGTAAGTTCAGGTAAAATTTTGTTAGCCAACTGCTTGCCTAATTCTACACCCCACTGGTCAAAGCTATAAATATTCCAGATTACCCCTTGTACAAAGATTTTGTGTTCGTACATGGCTACTAAACTACCCAAAGTACGTGGTGTTAGTTGTTTGAACAAAATAGAGTTTGTCGGGCGATTTCCTTTGAATACTTTGAAGGGTGCTAATTCAGCAATTTCTTCGTCAGATTTTCCTGCTTTCTTAAATTCAGCAACTACTTCATCTAATGTTTTACCATTCATCAAAGCTTCTGTTTGTGCAAAGAAGTTTGATAATAACAATGTATGATGATTACCAATTGGGTTATGAGAAACAGCTGGTGCTAAAAAGTCGCAAGGAACTAATTTTGTGCCTTGGTGAATCAATTGATAAAAAGCATGTTGACCATTCGTGCCTGGTTCTCCCCAAATGATTGGACCTGTTTGATATGAAACCTCCTTACCATCACGCCCCACATATTTCCCATTCGATTCCATATCTCCCTGTTGGAAATAAGCCGCAAAACGGTGCATGTATTGGTCATAAGGAAGGATTGCTTGGGTATCTGCTCCGAAGAAATTATTATACCAAATTCCCAATAAAGCTAAAATTACTGGAATGTTTTCACTGAAATCTGCTGTACGGAAGTGCTTGTCCATGGCATGAGCACCCTCTAATAATTCAACGAAGTTTTCAAATCCAATTGATAAAACGATTGATAAGCCAATAGCAGACCATAACGAATAACGTCCACCAACCCAATCCCAGAAACCAAACATATTATCAGCATCAATACCAAATTCTACTACTGATTTTTCGTTGGTAGAAATTGCCACAAAGTGTTTTGCTACATCTTCAATCGAACCACCATTTTCCAAGAACCAGTTACGCGCCGAATGAGCATTAGCCATGGTTTCTTGCGTAGTAAATGTCTTAGACGCAATCAAGAAAAGGGTAGTAGCTGGATTTACTTTTTTCAACACTTCGGCGATATGCGTACCATCTACGTTCGAAACAAAGTGTAAATTCAAATGATTTTTATAAGGCTTCAAGGCTTCTGTAACCATTACTGGGCCTAAATCCGAACCCCCAATACCAATATTCACCACGTCTGTAATGGCTTCGCCTGAATATCCTTTCCAAGCACCAGAAATTACTTTTTCAGAAAAACCTTTCATCTTCTCTAAAACAGCATTTACATCAGGCATGATTTCCTTTCCATCTACACCAATCGGAGCATTAGAACGGTTTCTTAGGGCAACGTGCAATACAGCACGCTTTTCAGTTTGGTTAATCGTATCGCCTGTAAACATTCTTTCGATGGCATCGTCCAATTCACATTCATTGGCCAAAGCCACTAAGATAGCTTTTGTTTTTTCGTTGAGTATGTTTTTAGAATAATCCACAAGAATGTCTTCAAAACGAATTGAGAATTTATCAAAACGTTCGGCATCATTTGCGAAGAGTTCTTTTATAGAAGTAGTATCAATTTCAGATTTGTGCTTTGTCAGTAAAGAAAAAGCATGAGTTTGGTCGAAAGGAACAGATTTTAACATAATTGCTTTTGTTATTTTTAAGTAATAATTTCTGGTTATACTCACAAAAGTACAAAAGACTGCTGAATTAGTAGAGATAAAGCCTTTAGGATTTTGTTAAGAAGATAATTAATGTTAGCATAAAAATCAAATGACAGTACTTTATTGATAATGGTCGCTACATCTCTGAATTACATTATCTAAATTGCCTTTTTGTTAAGCTTTAATTTTAATTCTTAAATATTTGTAAATGTAATTTTCTGTTAATCAATGTGTTGTTAAGATGTTTAATAAAAGAGTTAAGTCTTTATTCAAAAAAAGACGAAATACTTCGCCGAAAATTCTCTAACTTTGTATCCCGTAACTAAGGGTTGCGGAACTCCATTCTTCCTCTGTACAATTTTTGTGCACATCCTCTTAGAAAAATTCAAACTTCAATTTTATTACAATGTCAGGTAAAGGGCAACCTAAAACCGCAAAATATATTTTCGTTACGGGCGGTGTAACTTCATCTTTAGGAAAAGGAATTATTGCTTCATCATTAGCTAAATTATTACAGGCTAGAGGGCTATCAGTAACTATCCAAAAATTGGATCCATATATCAATATTGATCCGGGAACGTTAAACCCTTATGAGCATGGTGAGTGTTATGTAACCAACGACGGAGCGGAAACGGATCTTGATTTGGGTCATTATGAGCGTTTTTTGGGCGTGCCTACTTCACAGGGGAATAACATTACCACAGGTAGGGTTTATTTTAATGTAATTACAAAAGAACGTCGTGGTGATTATTTAGGGAAAACTGTTCAAGTAGTTCCGCATATCACTGACGAAATCAAACAAAATATTCTTTTGTTGGGTGCTACGGGACAATATGATATTGTCATTACTGAATTAGGAGGCTGTGTGGGTGATATCGAATCTCTACCATTTATCGAGGCTGCTCGTCAGTTAAAATGGGATTTAGGAGAGAAAAATACGCTTTTTATTCACCTTACCTTAGTACCTTATATCGCTGCTGCGGGTGAATTGAAAACTAAGCCGACACAACACTCAGTACGTGCTTTGTCTGAATATGGAATCCAGCCAGATATTATTGTTTGTCGTACAGAACATCCAATTCCACAGGAAATGCGTCGTAAAATCGCTCTTTTCTGTAATGTTTCGCCAAATGATGTAATCGAAGCGATGGATGCAGAAACGATTTATGATGTGCCTTTGTTGATGCGTAAAGAGAAACTAGATCAACGTGCTTTATATAAATTAGATATTTATAATGATAAAGACGCTGACTTAGAACAATGGAAGAATTTCTTAGGCAAACTTAAAAACCCAACGGAACAAGTTACCATCGGTTTGGTGGGTAAATATGTTGAACTGAAAGACTCTTATAAATCTATTTCAGAAGGATTGATTCATGCAGGAGCCGTAAATGAAACGAAGGTAAATGTAATTTGGATTTCTTCTGAAAACTTAGTGGAAGGTGATTATCGCAAGAAACTAGAAAGCCTTGATGGTATTTTAGTAGCCCCAGGCTTTGGCGAAAGAGGTATCGAAGGTAAAATCAATGCGGTAAGATATGCTCGTGAAAACAAAATTCCTTTCTTTGGTATTTGTTTAGGGATGCAATGTGCAGTAATTGAATATGCTAGAAATGTAGTTGGTCTAGAAGATGCTCACTCGTCTGAAATGAACAAAGAAACACCATACCCAGTAATTGATTTGATGGAAGAACAAAAATCTATTACGAACAAAGGAGGAACGATGCGTTTAGGTGCATACTCTTGTAAATTAGAAAAAGGTTCTTTAGCACATCATGTATATGGCAAATTGAACATTCAGGAGCGCCACCGCCACCGTTATGAATTCAACAATGCTTATTTAGAGCGCTTTAAAAATGCAGGAATGGTACCAACAGGTATTAATCCAGATTCTGGTTTAGTAGAAATTGTTGAATTAAAAGACCACCCATTCTTTATCGGTGTGCAGTTTCACCCAGAGTACAAATCGAATGTAGCAAACCCTGCTCCATTATTTGTACACTTTGTAAAAGCTGCTTTGAAGAATGCTATTCCTTTGATGAAAGGAAGTTCTAAGTAACCTTTTATCATTTAAAATGATTTAATAAAAGATAAGTCGTAATTTTGCACCGCTAAAGTCAAAAGCTTTGGCGGTTTTATTTGATGCAAAGTTTTTAAATTTCGTTCAGGTTTTTAGGAAAATAAATACTTAGAGAATAAAACCGACAACAATAATAGATAACCGATGAGTGTATAACCGCACAAAACTCGAAAAAAAGACAAATTTACTAAAATAATGATGGACAAAAATCAAGTAACGGGGCTGTTGTTGATAATGGCGATGTTGCTGGGATACCAGTTTTTCCTAGCCCCTAAGGTTGAACCTGAAAAAGCACCTGAGAAAGCTAAAGTAGCCCAAACTGCCACTGTACATAAAGTTGCAACGGTGGATTCAGTTGCTTTAAAAGCTGCCGCTGGCGATTTCGCATCGGCTGCCATAGGTACTGCACAAGAACTTGTTTTAGAAAATAAAGACATTAAAGTAGTGTTCTCTACTTTAGGTGGTAAAGTAAAACAAGTATTATTAAAGAATTACGAGACTTACAATTCATTTGCTAGCCAGAAAAAAGAACCACTTGTAATTTTTGATGAGGCTTTTGACAAAGTAACTTTTGATCTTCCTACTACGAAAGGAAATGTTGATTTGAATAAATTGTACTTTACTACTGCTTCTAAAGGTGGAGTGGTTGCAGAAGGACAATCGCAAAAAGTTAGCTTTACTTTAAACTTAGCAAGCGGACAAAGTATAGAACAGACTTATACACTAGGCGGAGAAGGCTTTTTGTTAGACCAAGATGTGAAACTACAAGGGTTGGATGGTTTATTGAAAAACGAATCAGCTAAATTAAACTGGATTGAAAATGTTCGTCCAACCGAGAAAGATTTAACAGAAAACCGTAAAGCTACTGTCAATTACTTATTGAACGAAGATGAGGATTTTGACCAATTGGCAGAAACACCAACGGGTTCAAAAGAAGAATCGTTAGATAAGCCTTTGAAATGGGTTTCATTCAAGAAAAAATACTTCTTATCGGGCTTTATTACTAAAAATGCACCTATCCAAAAAGCACAGATTGTAGCTACTGCTAACGAAACAGATTCAGTTAATATCAAGACATTGAGAGCTAACATGGATTTGGATTTGGCAGACTTAAAATCAGGCAAAGGAAATTATCAATGGTATTTTGGTCCTAACGATTATAATATCATCAAAAATGTAGCACCGGGCTTCGGGAAAAACGTAAAATTGAGTTATGATATTTTCTTGCCAATTACACGTTATGTATTCGTTCCGCTTTTTAATGTGTTAGAAACAGTATTCAGTAATTACGGTTTGTTAATTATTGCGTTAGTATTAATCATCAAATTTGCGTTATTACCACTTACTTATAAGTCGTATGTAAGCATGGCTAAAATGAGAATTTTACAGCCAGAATTGAATGCTATCAAAGAGAAAGTAGGAGATGATGCAGCGGCACAACAGCAAGCACAAATGAAATTGTATGGCGAAGTAGGCGTAAGTCCGCTGAGTGGCTGTGTTCCTGTCTTAGCTACGATGCCAGTATTGATGGCGGTATTTATGTTGTTCCCCAACTTGATTAACTTGCGTCAGCAATCGTTCTTATGGGCAAATGACCTTTCTACTTTTGACTCTATCGCTACTCTACCGTTCAGTATTCCATTGTATGGTAACCACATCAGTTTGTTTACCTTATTGATGACGCTCTCAAGTATTGCTTATGGTTATTATAACAACCAAAATACGCCAGACCAAACAGGACAACCGATTGACATGAAGAAAATGGCTTATGTTACCCCAGTAATATTCATGTTCGTAATGAACTCGTTGCCTGCTGGTATGAGCTTCTATTATTTTGTTTCTAACTTAGTAACTATCGGTCAACAAATAGGTATTCGTAAGTTTGTAGATGAAGATAAAATCAAAGCAGTTTTAGAAGAAAATCGTAAGAAAATTGCTGCTGGTGGTGTGAAGAAATCTCGTTTCTCAGAATACATTTCTAAGCAAATGAAGGCTGTTGAAGAAACACAAAAAACTCAGCAAGCTGACCCTAAGAAAAAGAAGAAATAGGCATAGCCTTATTGTTGGGAACATAACTATAAATGAAATGTTTGCTTAAACATCAACATATATCAATTAAAAAAGCGGTTAGAAACTAGTTTTCCGACCGCTTTTTTGATGCTAAATCAGGAATTTATCATGGTTAAAATCCCCTTTGATAGAGTGATTTTTATCAAAATTGCATCGATAAAATACCTACTTAATACATTAATTCATCATTTACAGCCTTAGGATTAGTGCCATATTGATTATCAAAAGGTTCTCCTTCAGTAACCAATAGAACGAGTAACCATATTACTCCAGCAAAGGGGATCAATACAATTAAGAAATACCAGCCACTTTTACCAATATCGTGTAGTCTTCGTGATAATACGGCTAAACCTGGAATAAGGGTCGCTAGTGCATACAAACCATAAATTGGTCCATATCCTAATAATGGGCTTGCTGTACCCAAAACGTTATCAACAATAACGGCAACAAATGCAAATAGCATATTGAATAAAAAATAATACCAGTATTCACTTCTTCTGGCTCTGCCTCTAAATGTAGCGTAGTTTTGTAAAACTTGTAAATAATAATTCATTTGAATAGTATAGATTATGTGTTTTCTCTACTCATTTGGCTTTTCGATTACGCCCCGTTTTATGATGGTCTCTGGTCTCCATAGTCTATAATAAAATTTGGTAATACTAAATGGCGAGCAATTATAAATTTTTATATTGTCCTACTTCTTCTTTAGGATTTGTACCATATTCATTTTCACCTGCGTTGCCTTCTGAAACTAATAATACAAATAGCCATACTGCTCCTATAAATGGGATAAGTGCAATTAAACAGAACCATCCACTTTTTCCTACATCGTGAAGTCTTCTAACCAAGACCCCTAGACCAGGTGAAAATATACCCAATGAGTATAATAAAGTAATAGGGCCATAACCAATAAGTGGCATAGCGATACCAAAAATATGGTCTGCTATCAGCGCTATAAATGAAAAAAATAAGTTAACAAACATAAAATTCCAATATTCACTCCGTCTAGCTCTACCCGTGAAAACTGCATAATTTTGTATAACTTTTAAGTAGTAATTCATATAATTTATAGTTGATTGGTTACCCGTTAGTTTTTATCGTAGACGCTCGTCTCCACAGCATGAAAACTAAGAAAATGATAATTATATAAAATAAGCGTTAAAAATTCTACCGATGACAGGGACATTAATGGGGGAAAATAAGCAAGCAGAATGAAAAAACACTTGCTTTATATTTTGGCTATTTTGGCATATTTATTTGATAATACATTACTTGGTCGTTTATAAGTGCTAGAAAATGAATAACATACACACAGCATATTATTTGATTTTATAAACATAGTAAAAAGATTATTGAATAACAAAAATATTTTGAAGCTTATGATAGGTGAATAATAATAGGGTTTACTAGCTTATTTTAAACATTCTAGTCAGGATACAAATTATTAGCTTATTTGCTCATTTTCTTTATCTTTGTTAGGTATCAACATTCATCAATAATCCTTACAATACTCTATGAAGCTATTTTTGTTAAGTATTTTGCATATCCTGACTTTGTCAAATAAACCTGATTCACTTGAAAATAGTCCTCCTCAAGAACGTTTACAAAAATATGTTAATGGTTTAGCTACTACGCCGTTTATGACAAATGGGATGGTGGGGGTATGTATCAAATCAGTTACCAATAATAAAGTATTAATAGAATACAATGCCCAGAAAAGTCTTGCTCCAGCTTCCACTTTAAAACTAATTACGTCTGCTACAGCATTATCAACCTTAGGTGAAGATTATACTTATACTACTAAGTTAGATTATAGCGGACAAATTACAGATTCTATATTAGTTGGTAATATTATCATCAAAGGTGCTGGCGACCCCTCTTTCGGAAGTGGACGAATAGATAAACAAATGGATTATAAGATTTTGTTTGAGAGTTGGGCACAAAAAATCAAGGCTTTAGGGATTAAAGAAATTAGAGGAAGGGTATTTGCCGATGGTAGTTTGTTTGAAGAAAATGTATTGCCCGATACGTGGATTTGGGGAGATATTGGGAATTATTATGGAGCAGGGGCATATGGATTAAACATCAATGAAAATTTATTTTATGCTACGTTCAAGCCAAGTACTTATCTAGCAGAGGCTTCTTTGATAAAAACTATTCCAGACCTACCATATTATCAGAAAATCAATAGGGTACAAACAGATAAGCCTCATACTGGTGACCAAGTAAATATATACAGTACGCCTTATCAAGATATTTTGGTGATGCAAGGCTATGTACCAGCAGGGGATACTTTTTCCGTAAAAGGCTCTATTCCCGACCCGCCTTTGTTTGCAGCCTATTTCTTACAGAAAAAACTGGAGGAGTTAGGCATCAAGGTAAATGAAAGTCCGCTGTCATCTATGGAAGTAAGTAAAAAAAGAATTGTTTTCCAGAAACCGTTTCAAACGATGAATATTGCCAGCTATTCGTCACCAGCACTTAAAGAGCTAGCCAAAGCGTGTAACTACCAAAGTATTAATTTATATGCGGAGGCTTTTTTGAAGACCTTCTCTGTGTCTTATTCATTCGGTAACACTACGAAAGATGCTGTAAAAGGGTTGAAACAAATTTGGCAAAACAGAGGACTTAATTTATCGGGCTTTAATGTAAAAGATGGGAGTGGTCTATCACCTACGAATAGTCTTACACCTGCCAACATGACAGATATTTTGAAAGCCATGTACAGTGAAAACTCATTTAAAGCCTTTTATGAGTCTATTCCTGTGGTCGGCGAATCGGGAACGGTAGCTCATTTAGGGAAAAAAACAAAAGCTGTTGGTAATGTTAGGGCAAAGAGTGGCTCAATTGAAGGAGTAAGGGCTTATGCTGGATATTTTACAGCGAAGAATGGAGAATTAATGTGCTTTTCGTTGATACTGAATAAATATAATTCAGATTATGGTTCAGCGACAAAAGAGTTAGAAAAGTTGATGATGATGATGGTGGAGTTGTGAAAATTAGTTGTGATTTAGTGAATTGTGATTTAGTGATTGGATGAAAGATAACATAATTAAAAGAAAAATCCGTTATCTATTAATTGTTATCCCTTAGGATTGACAATTAATAAATAACGGATAACAGCTTATCAATAAGATTAATCTAATTTCAAAACAGCCATGAATGCTTCTTGTGGAATTTCTACGTTTCCTACTTGACGCATACGTTTTTTACCTTTTTTCTGTTTCTCTAATAATTTTCTTTTACGAGAAATATCACCACCATAACATTTTGCAGTTACGTCTTTTCTTAACGCCTTCACTGTTTCACGAGCAATGATTTTTTGTCCGATAGCAGCTTGAATAGCAATGTCAAATTGTTGTCTTGGTAACAATTCACGCAATTTTTCACAAAGACGTTTACCCCATTCATAAGCTTTATCGCGGTGTACGATGGCAGACAGTGCATCTACTTTTTCACCATTCAGCATCACGTCTAGCTTCACCATTTCGCCTTCTTCATAGCCTTTGTATTCATAATCCAAAGAAGCATAACCACGAGAAATAGTCTTTAATTTATCAAAGAAATCGAATACAACTTCTGAAAGTGGTAAGTCGAATTGCAATTCTACACGGTCGGAAGTAAGGTAAATTTGGTTTGAAAGAACTCCTCGTTTATCCAAACACAATTTCATGATACCACCTACATAATCAGATTTAGTAATGATTTGTGCTTTAATGATTGGCTCTTCAACATGGTCAATCAAGTTAGGCTCAGGGAGTTCTGAAGGAGCAGATACCCATAGCTCATCACCATTTGTTAATTTAACATTGAATTTCACCGAAGGAACGGTAGTAATTACGGTCATGTTAAATTCACGCTCTAAACGTTCTTGGACAATCTCCATGTGTAGCATTCCTAGAAAACCACAACGGAAACCAAAGCCTAAGGCCATAGATGTTTCTGGTTCCCATACTAAGGAAGCATCGTTTAATTGAAGTTTGCCCATTGCATCACGCAAATCTTCAAATTCAGTAGTCTCAACAGGATAAATACCTGCGAAAACCATTGGCTTTACTTCTTCAAAACCATGAATAGATTCTTTACAAGGACGGTCACGGTGAGTAATCGTATCACCAACTTTTACTTCTTTAGCTTCTTTGATACCAGAAATTAAATATCCTACGTCACCAGCCTTGATAGATAGTTTAGGTTCTTTTTCTAAACGAAGTGTACCAATTTCATCCGCAAAATATTCTTTGCCCGTAGCAATGAATTTTACTTTATCACCTTTTTTGATTTCTCCGTTAAATACTCTAAACATTACTTCAATACCACGGTATGAATTAAATTCAGAGTCGAATATTAACGCTTGAAGTTCAGCGGCAGGGTCACCTTTAGGAGCAGGGATTCTTTCGACTACGGCAACCAAAATATCTTCGATACCAATACCTTCTTTACCAGAAGCATGGATGATTGAATCGCGGTCACAGCCTAATAAATCTACAATTTGGTCTTTTACCTCCTCAGGCATTGCCCCTGGTAAGTCAATTTTATTTAATACAGGAATAATCTCTAAGTCATGCCCTAATGCCAAGAAAAGATTCGAGATAGTCTGAGCTTCAATTCCTTGGGCAGCATCCACAATAAGCAAAGCACCCTCACAAGCAGCAATTGATCGTGAAACTTCATAAGAAAAATCCACATGACCAGGTGTATCAATCAAATTAAATACATATTCTTCTCCTTTATAAGGAAAATTCATTTGTATCGCATGCGATTTGATTGTGATACCACGCTCACGCTCCAAGTCCATGTCATCCAGTAATTGAGCTTGCATATCCCGTTTTTGTACAGTATTTGTAAATTCAATTAATCTATCAGCGAGTGTACTCTTTCCGTGATCTATATGGGCAATAATACAAAAGTTACGAATGTTTTTCACGTTATTTATTTTACGGTATTGATTTATTTCATGATGCTGTATAACTTACTCGCCGTAATACAGGTTTTGCTTATACATTTTACAAAATTACGTCCTTAACTTTGAAAAAGATAATAACTAATTAGAAAAGAGATAAGAATAAAACTTGTTTAAGTATTTTTTATCTAAATAAATCAAAAAAGTCATTAAAACTTAAACCGCCATGAAGATTACTCCAGAAATTTCCCCTCTGGTGGAATACCTCAATAAGTTTGTGGTACTCTCTGAAAGGGAAGTAAAATCATTTTTGAGTAAAGTGCAGTACAAAACTTGCAAGAAAGGAGACATCCTGCTTAAAGAAGGAGATGTATGTAATGAAATTTATTTCATTTTACAGGGAACACTAAGGGCTTATACTAAAGTTACTGGTGAACACAACAGAACCTTCAATTTCGCCTTTGATGGAACTATATTTACCGAGCAAGTGAGTTTTGCATTACAACAACCTTCGACAGACTATCTAGATGCCTTAGAAGATTGTAAGTTATTGTATATTACTTATGAACGGCTAACATGGCTTTTTGAAAAATTCCATGGTTGGGAGCGTGCAGGGAGAATTATCAACCAAATATATTTTTGTGATGAAAGAAATAGAGTACGTTCTTTTATGCTCGATGACGCCACATTGCGCTATAAAAAACTACTTATTGAATTCCCTGCTGTTGAAAAGAAGATTCCTCAACATATCATTGCTTCTTATCTAAACATTACCCCACAGTCGTTGAGTAGATTAAAAAAAGTGCTTTAGCGTGTTGAGTTGTGAATGGTGAGTTATGAGTCTTGAGTTATAATTGCCTGAAATTGATTACCCTCCACGGTAATAAACTTATGGGAAAATCAAATAGAGTGTGTAAGTTTTATGAAAGAGTAAGTACTTTTTTAACTCAAAACTCATCACTCACAACCCAAAACTAAGAAACCACCCACTGCATCATTAATCCTGTTAAATAACCACAATAAGTACCTAGTGCATACCCTAGAATAGCAAGTAAGACACCTACTGATGCCAGAGAGGGGTGAAAAGCTGCTGCCACTACCGAAGCAGAAGCCGCCCCGCCTACATTAGCTTGTGAACCAACTGCTGTAAAAAAGTAGGGTGCTTTGGTAAGATATGCAGCAATCACTGTGAAGCTAGCATGAAACAACATCCAGATAATGCCTACTAGAAAAAGCTGTGGTTTTTCTAAAGCAGCAAAGATGTTCATTTTCATGCCAATAGTGGCGATTAAAATAAATAAGAATATCGACCCAAATTTAGAAGCTCCTACATCCTCAATTTGCCTCGCTTTAGTTTGCGAGAGTATTAAACCAAAGATTGTCACTAAGGAAATAACCCAGAATGAAGAGGAGGTAAGGCTGAATTTTTTAAGTGCTGGGTAATTGTTTTCTATAGAAGGGACTATTATGTCCGAACAAGCATGCGCTACTGCTGTAGCACCAAAACCAATAAATAATATTAAAAGTATATCATGTACCGTTGGATTTCTAGCATTTTCTTTGGCTCTGTTTTCAATTTTTATTCGTACATCATCTACTGCACTAGTATCTGCCTGGAACCATTTGTCGATTTTAGTTGCGTGTCCTACACCATACAGTAATAATGCCAACCAAAGCTCGGCTGTAAGTACATCAATGGCAATTGCCTGAGAAAATATTTCGGCAGGTGGATTAAACACTTCTCTTAATGCCGTTTGATTGGCACTTCCGCCAATCCAACTTCCTGCGATGGTAGCTAGTCCTCTCCAAGTGTCACCTGCTACCGTTTCAGGACTAATCATTTTGACTATCCAAAGAGAAGCTGGTCCTCCAATCATTATACCCAAAGTACCTGCCAAAAAAACAATAATAGCTTTTCCACCTAATTGTTTTAGTGCATTAAAATCAATGCTGATGGTGAAATATAACAAACAGGCTGGGAGCAAATATTTGGAGGCTACATCGTATAATTTAGAGTGTTCACCATCAACAATATTAAAGGCATTTAGTAAACCCGGAACAAAATAACAAACTAAAATACTGGGAAAGAAAGTATAAAAGCGTTTCCAAAAACGATTTTCGAGGGATGAGGTATAAAAGGTAAAATAAATGATACCCAATAATAATCCGAAGATTACGGCATCGTTTGTAATAAATGTTTGTTGCATAATGAAGGTTGATAATATTCAACAAATTTAAGTTCTTTTCGTAATTTGCAAGATAGTGATTAGAAAATAGACATAAGACACAAGAAATAAGATTTTTAAACAGCAGTATGTGTTAATTTGTTGTTCTTGTTTCTAAAGTCTGGCTTCTTGTGTCTCGACGAATACAATATCTCATGCAAAGCCCTAAATTTAAAATATATTCTTCTTCTGCAGGTTCGGGAAAAACCTATACTTTGGCAAAGGAGTACATCAAATTAGCTCTTAGAACTACTTCTCCTTTTTATTTCAATCATATTCTGGCGGTTACTTTTACCAATAAGGCCGCAGGTGAGATGAAAGAGAGAATCTTGAAATATCTTCATCAATTTGCGAGTGATGACCCACAAGACCAAGAGGATTCAAAAGGAATTTTTGAACAAATTTTAGATGAATTACAACAAGAAGGGATTGATATTGATGAAGAGGAATTACGAATCAGAGCTTCAAAGACTTTTAAGCATATTATCCATGAATATGCCAATTTTTCTGTTTCTACGATAGATTCCTTTGTTCAAAAAATAGTAGCAGCTTTTACGGAAGAATTAGACTTTCCATTCAATTTCGAGGTAAGTCTCGATTCTGAAGTATTGCTTGATGCGGCTGTGGAGCAATTATTACAAAAAGTAAATACCGAACATTTCGAACAGATTACGTTGTCTATCCGAAGCTTTGCGATGGAAAAAGCAGATGAAGGCAAATCTTGGAATGGCTTGGCGGATGAATTGTCTATTTTTGGAAAAAGCCTTTTGTCTGATCAACACCAAGATGCTATCGACAAAATTGCGGATTTAGAAGCGGAGGATTTTTTACTGATAGAAGAACAGCTAAAAGCTTTCTGTGAACACCTTGAGACTAAGATTAAAACCATTGCTCAGATAGCATTAGAAAGTATTGCATCAGCGGGATTAGATGTAATGGATTTTTATCAGAGTAGGTCGGGCGTAGGGATTTTTTTTAAGAAATTAGAAAGTGATGTTTTTACTTCGGCTAATTCTTATGTAAAAAAGGCAATTGATGAAAACCTTTGGTACTCAAAATCTCAAAAGACTGGCATTAAAGTTATTATCGATGGTATTGCTGATGAATTGGGGATTTACCTGAATAGCGTTTTTACAATTCAAGAAACTGAGAGAGCAAAATATGTTCTTTTTAAAGAGATTCTTAAGCAGACAAAAAAACTGGCTTTACTCAGTCAGCTAAAAAAAGAGATTGCCTCTATTCAGAACGAAAGTGGGCAAATTCACATTTCAGAATTTAATAGGAAAATCTTTGAGATTGTAATGAAAGAACCCATCCCGTTTGTTTACGAGCGACTGGGCGAAAAATATAACCACATCCTGATTGATGAATTTCAGGATACTTCTACGCTACAATGGCATAATTTCTTGCCTTTGGTTGAAAACTCTTTGGCCAATGGGCATTTTAATTTAGCTGTGGGCGATGCCAAGCAGTCTATCTATCGTTTCAGAGGAGGCGAAATGGAATTGATTGTGCATTTGCACAAAGACAATCTAGAAAGATTGATAATAGGAAATGAAGACAATGATTTTTTGGTGGAAAGATACGCCAGTATTCGTCCATACCTAAAACCCGAAAACCTAAGTACCAATTATAGAAGTACACAGGAAGTAATTACGTTTAATAACGACTTGTTTAACTTCATTAAGGCATCTCCCGAAAATGAAAGCATTGCACCATCACTACCAATGGTCTATGATGAATTCTTTGCACAGCAAGTGCCAGCTAATCCCAAAACTGGCGGGCATGTAGAGATTGATTTCATGCAAGGAGAAAATGAAGACGAATTGATGTTCGAGCGTATTATGGCATTGATTGAGGAAGTACGAGGGGCAGGATATAACTACGAAGACATCGCGGTATTGTGTAGGAAAAACAAGCATGGTAGAATTATCGCCAATGCCTTGAAAGATGCTAATATTGATGTAATTTCCTCTGATTCACTTAATCTAAATGCCTCTGATGCAGTTAATTTAGTCGTTTCTTTGATGAAAGTGATTCAAAATCCTGATAATACTTTATCGAAATATGAGGCCATTTATTTATTCTATCGGGTAGTGTTGAACAAAATTCCTGATACAGACGATAATCAAATTATCAAGCAATCTATTGAATCGGGGGATATTGCTTTGTTTTATCAATTGATTGAAAATCAAGGATATTCCTTAGAGTCTTTTGCTTTGCAACAAATGGCTTTGTATGAAATTGCTGAGAAAATCATCAATACTTTCTTCCTTTTTGAGCATCATAAAGCCTTAGATTTTCTCTTTAGGTTCTTGGATGTAATTCTGGAATTTCAGACTAAAAAGAGTACACACCTTACCGATTTTTTGCAGTTTTGGGAAATAAAAAAGGAAACGCTTTCTATCTCTACCCCCGAAGGACAAGCAGCCGTGACTGTAATGAGTATTCATAAATCGAAAGGACTGGAATTCCCTGTGGTAATCATTCCTTATTGCAATTGGAGTACGAAAACCAACCATAGTACACAGATTTGGGCAGACTTGCCAGAGGAGGATGAATTGATTGTTGTTAGCGGTACTGCACAAAAAACTTTAAAGAATGCACCGCTGAAGATGTCCCAGGCGTTAGAACAAACTTTTGTAGTGGGTCAATATAAAGCCGAAAAAGAAAAAACCTTTTTAGAAAGCTTGAATATGCTGTATGTAGGGTTGACACGCCCCACTGATAGACTTTATTTGATTGTAAAGAAAAATGTGAAAGATTTCAGTAAAACAGTTGGAAATCAGCTATATCAATTTGTCAATTGTCCGTTTATTGAGGAAGGAGAGAATCATTTTGAGGTTGTTTATCAAGGAACAAATAAGCCCATAAAAGCTAAGAAAGAAAAAAAGGAAGCGTTGATTGAAATTAGTGCAATCACCAGTTTTGAACGGAGCAATAAAGTCAGGCTACGACAAAGTGCTGAACGTCTTTTTGACTTAAAAACCTTCGAGAAAAGTAAAGATTATGGCAATAAGGTCCATGCAGCCTTTGCCAAAATAAAAACGTATCATGATACTGATTATGCCCTACAAGAAATTCTTAGAGAGGGATTGATTATCGCTTCGGAAATAGAAGGGCTAAAGCGGACCTTGGAAAATATCATGAGTTTACCCAATATCAAGCCACTTTTTGAGGTAGCCGAAGAATCTATCAAGAATGAAAGGGAGATATTAATGCCCAAAGGCAAGCCTCTTCGTCCTGATAGAGTGGTAAGACTAAAAGATAAAATTGTGATTTTGGATTATAAAACAGGCTCAAAATCTGAGTCTCATAAAACCCAAGTACGACAATACATGAATATTTACCGAGAGATGGGGCATATTAATGTAGAAGGAATATTGGTGTATTTGGAAGAAAAAGCCAAAGACGAACAAGTAGTGGAGGTCTTTTGAAAAGATTAAGTTCACCATGTTTTATCGCTAGACAGGGACTTAAGTCCCTGCCTAAGAATGAAGAAGACGAGTGAAAAAAAATGATTTAACTACTAAATCTGTAGTGTAAATGCGTTATACTTATTATATTTGTTCAATATAATTTCTTATTGAGGTTATACGTTCATCAATAATTTAAACTAAAATTCCTCTTCATGAAAAAACTATTTTTCACAGTTTTATGTGCATTGCCTTTATTAACAAATGCACAAAGCCCTGCAAAACCTACTATTCAAGTAAAAGGTACAATTAAAAATGTTAAAGATACTATCGATATCGTATATGCCACTTATGCAGCGAATGGCAAAAGAGTAACGGATAGTTCGTTGGTTGCTAAAGGAGCATATTCGTTCAAATTGTCTTTGACAGACCCTACTAGGGTACAATTTACGGCAAAAAATACAGCCAATAAAAAAGCTAAATTTGCGCAAAGAAATACAGCAGCTATTTTCCTTGAGCCGGGTATTATTACTGTAGCAAGTGTAGATTCGTTTTCAAATGTTAGCGTAAAAGGTTCAAAATCGCATATCGAGTTTGAAAAATTGAATCTTGCTTCAAAACCTTATGAAACTAAGTTAGAGGCACTTTATAAAAAATACTCAGAGTATTCAAAAAATAAAGAAAAAGCGGCGATGGATAGGGTAGAGGCTTCTATTGATTCATTGGATGAAATACAAAGAGAAAACGTATATGGTAGCTATATCAAGAAAAATCCAAATTCGCCACTAGCACTTTATTCATTAAAGACTTTTGCAGGATATGAAATCATTGTAGAAAAAGTAGAACCACTTTTTAATTTATTACCTGCCACTCTAAAGGCATCACCAGCTGGGGTTGAATTTAAAGAAAAAATTACAACAGCTAAACTTACGGGTATCGGAAGAGAAGCTTTAGATTTTACTCAAAATGATACATTGGGCGTACCTGTAAAACTATCTTCGTTGAGAGGTAAATACCTTTTAATCGACTTTTGGGCTAGCTGGTGTGGACCGTGTAGAAGAGAAAACCCAAATGTGGTAAAAGTATTTAACGAGTTCAAAGACCAAGGTTTCCATATTATTGGTGTTTCTTTAGACCAACCAAATGCTAAAGAAAAATGGTTGAAAGCTATCCATGATGATAAATTGACATGGACTCAGGTTTCTGATTTACAGTTCTGGAATAATGAAGTAGCTAAATTATACGGTATTCAGGCAATTCCACAAAACTTACTATTAGACCCTAACGGAAAAATCATTGCTAAAAACCTGAGAGGAGAAGCATTAAGCAAGAAATTAGAAGCCATCTTTAGCAAAGAAAATGCTAAAAAAGATGAAAAGCCTAAAGGTAAATAAACCTAAGGTATCCCAAACTTAAATTCATGAACATGAGTCATCCCGAATTTTGGGCAAAATTTGTCCACAAGATATTGTGAATGGCTATTCTTATTCTGTAAACATGAGTCATCCCGAATTTTGGGCAAAATTTGTCCACAAGATATTGTGAATGGCTATTCTTATTCTGTAAATCGGTATCGAAGCATTTCGATACCGATTTCCTGTTCTATGACACCAGTGTTTTAATGCTAATTGTATCCAATTTCCCCAGTTATTAATTAAGTACATCAAAAA